>NZ_CACVSS010000001.1:0-76763 GCF_902756765.1 uncultured Succinivibrio sp.
TTAATATCAGATTTAAGTGCTGATATGGCTCAGTTGGTAGAGCGCACCCTTGGTAAGGGTGAGGTCCCGAGTTCGATTCTCGGTATCAGCACCATCTCCCTTAAGAGAATTGCTTCTGAGATTTTAGAAGCTTTTTTTGTTTCTGTACCTCCATTTTTTTTTCTAATTATTCGATCCAGTCTACTTATTCATATTTATTTATCCTAAATTATATTATTTTAATATTTAATTAATAGTGAAATTTATTTGTGTTTAAGGAGCCATATACTAAACTTTTAAATATAACAGTTATATCTAAAAATATAACTATTTCTAACTAAATCAATAAATTAACGTTAACGGATTGATAATAATCTAAATGAATATATAAATATCTTCTTAATTCTCTTTGTAATTATATCGAGATAATATGGCACTTTTTCACACGTATTATTTGTGTTTTAGTGTCCATTCATGCTCTAAGGCGGTAAGTAAGATGCCCTTCAATACTGATCTTTTTGAAAACGTTCATGCTTCAAAGGAAGCTTCACAGACTAAAGTAGATCCTTCTGAGAATACAAATGTATCAAAGGCCACAGTTGCTACTGAAGGATTAAATGCTTCTATGAATGAAATCCCAAAGTCTGAAGGCAAGAAGAGTTCTGGTCGTCCAGGAAGACCAAGAACAGGAAAGATGGAAAGAGTAATGTGTTACTTCCCCAAAGAACTATTGGAGGATATGAATCATTTTTCTGAAAAGGAAATGATTAGCCGTAATTCCTTTATTATTACCTGTATTCTGAAGCATATCAGAGTGCTGAAGAAGGAAGAACGTGAAGAAGAGTAGGGCTGTTTCTTTGTTTTATCAACATAAAGCCAGCTTTTGGTATGCTGGCTTTAATTCTTTTTGTGGTCCTTTATTTAAAAGCCTTTTTATCTCCTTCGTAAGGGATCCACACATTATTTTCGTATTGATGTAATTTTACAAAGTCATGCATGTTTTTTCTTGAAACTGTACAGTGATTGATTGCATCCATATGAACAGTAATGATTTTGCTTTTTGGCATCTTCATAACCATTTTCTTAACATCTTCGGTTCCCATAATAATGCTTTCGTTATAATCGAGTACCTTTGCATATCCTGTATTCATTACAATAAGTTCAGGCTGATATTTTGTTAAAGCCAGGTCAACAAGTCCTGTCCAGATGGTATCTCCTAGAATAAAGGTAGTTTTCTCGTTCTTTTTTGTGAATACAATTCCCATTGTATTCATCATTGCTTCCTTGTAGATAGGATCAGAGAAGAGCTCGACAGGTCCGTGCATACCTTCGATATGATTCAGTGTAACTCCTTTGAATTCAAGATCTGATGAAAGAATTCTGACATCCTTAAATCCCTGTTTTTTTATAATGGATGCGTCTGTGTCGTTCTGAACAATAATAGGCATAGATTTGTCAATTATTTTTACAGCAAAATCATCCCAGTGATCAAGGTGAGTATGAGATACAACAACCGCATCCACATCCTTTAGAATATTCTCTGGTGACTCAGGAAGATCTAAAATTGGATTTCGAATTTCGCTGTTGAAAGTTCCTGCAAATCCCTCATAGTAACCTTTCTCCGCAAGCATTGGATCGATTAGAAAGGTTACATCGTTATAGCTTAGCTTTCCGGTTGCATTTCGAATATGCTGATAGCTGACTTCAGCATGAGCTACTCCCAAACATAGAACAGCCGATATAGTGATTCCTGAAATTATTTTTTTAAACATATTTACTCCTTTAAAGGTGAATTGAAAAATCTTTCATAGCTATTACAGAGTTTTTCAAGACTGCTTTGGAACTGCTCGTATTCAGTGTCTGTAAAATCCTTAAAACCAATATTTATGATTTTGGATACGACATTGTCGAAATCCTTTTTAGCCTTTAGTCCTTTTTCTGTTAAGACAACAATAACCTGTCTTCTGTCTTTTGGATTTGATTTTCTTTCAATCATTCCGTTCTTTGAAAGGTTATTCAGCAGTACTGTAACTGTATTAGGGGCCAGTCCGGTTTCATTGGCAATTTCTAAACAGGTGAGTTCGTTATTTTTCCATAAAGCCTGAAGTATATAACTCTGTTCGCAGGTAAAATCTGTACAGCCTATTTCGTTCAGGATCTGATTAAAGATCCTGATATTGAACTGCTTTATTTTTGTAATGTATTTGTTGCAGTTATATTCGTGATTCTCTTTATATTCCATTTTGTTAGCTTTAAAATAAATAATTCTAATTAGAAATATTCTATATAGAAATATTATAAATGTGATAATCAAATAGTCAACAACAAAATGTAATTAAAAAATAATAAAATACATATACTGAGAAAAAGAGGAATGCCTGTTAAAGGCTGGTAAATTAGCGGGAGGGAGGATGAATAAATTTTGAAAAAGAAACTCAGTAAGTCAGATTTCAGTCTTGAGTATAAGGTTTCTGGAGCTTACTGAATCCTATGTTTTATCTTCGCTGAAATTCTTCTCGGTTCTGAATAGAAGCTTTATCTCCTTTCTTCAGAATAATACATAAGGCTCCGGTGCCTCCCTTCCAGGCAGGAGCAGAGTGAAAAGCCTGTACATCCGGTATCTGTTTTAGCCAGTGAGCAACGTGGCTTTTCATTAGCGCCTTTGGATTCGATCTCTCACCTTTGCCATGAATGATTAGAATATTTCTGAATTCATGTCTCTTTGCAAAAGCAATAAAATTCATTACTTCCTGATAGGCCTGCTCAATGGTTTTTCCATGTAAATCGATGTGATCCGCTTCGGTATACTCGCCATGTCTCAGTTTCTGCATCACATAAGGCTGAATTCCTGGTTTTCTGTACTCAAGCACATCATTTGGCTGAACCATGTGAACAAAACCGGAAGAGGCTGAATCAGTAACATCTTCACTCTTTCTGGTTGCTGCTTCCTGTCTAATCTTGGCTAAATCTTTTTCCATTACTTCAGAGGTCTTTTCGATTTTATCCTGAACAATAGGCTTGATGTCACCTTCGATCAGATCTGAGAATGACTCTGATGCAAGATCTTTTTCTTCTGATAATAGTTTTAGGAAGTTGTCTTTGTTACTCATGTGATTTCCACAAATAAACAGTTACTGCAGCCTGGTTCAGAAAGCTGCTGAAATAATTGTTATTAGTTTCTCTGCAAAAACAGATTACTTGTTTAAAAGGTGTAAAGAAATATATGCATGATTACGCATACGCAGACGAACAAGATACCACAAAAACGCAGTTTATTATAGAGTTTGAGTGGGCTTGTAATCTCAGGTTCGTTCTCGCCGCCAAGTTTAGGCAGTCTAACCAGTTCTCCCTCGTAATATCTTGGGCCGCCAAGTGAAATATTGGCAAAGCTGCCAAGCATATCCATAACAGCACAGGATGAGGTGTTAACAAAGGTGTTGAAATGAGATTTGAGATTAGAGATGACTCTTTTGATGGAGAAAGAGAACATCATCATAAAGAACAGGCAGATTACAGCAGGTATCATCATAATCTGCTCGATTTTATGAACAAAGATACCAAAATTCTCGTTTCTCTTTTCCTTTAATGAAAAAGAACGGTTCATTACTGCAACCAGCTGCATGATAACAGCTCCCTCAAGTCCAAGCAGAATATACCAGACCAGAATACAGAACCAGTTGGCAAACATGGACAGGCTGGTGGCTTCTGCCATAGCTTTGTTGATTCCCATTTCTGAGAGTTTGCTGCAGTCTCTGAGCATGATCTTCTGAAGAGCTTTTCTTGCCTCGTCCTTGTTCTGTTCCTCAAGAGAATGCTTAACCTTCAGGGTAGTTAACAGAATAGGTTTAGATTCAAGCAGGAATGGCAGAATCAGAAGAGAAACAATAAGGTCGTGGTTGACGACAAACTTCAGGAAGAAAACAATCAGAAGAGCAACTACGATAATGAAGAAAGGTAAAAAGATACTTGAGAAAACACTCTGTGCTTCGGAGTTTTCTTCCTTGTTTACCTTTCTTGAAAGGCTTTCAAAAAATGGCCTTAAGCTTGAAATTCTTAAGGTCGGACCTATTGGCAGAATTATCTCTAAAAGCATGGCTGTAAGCAGGGTTATAGCCGGATACTCCAGTATTGAGAAGAATGTGCTTAAAACATCCAGAAAGGATGCTTCCTTTGCAGCATTGATAATCTGCTCAACGGGCATAAAGCCTCCTACAGCATTTTGATCATGGCCAGTACTAATCTGGCGCTGTTCTCTGATGCTGATTTAACATTAAAATCGTAGGTTCCTGTTTCTTTTTCATCAGCTGTATCTGATACTGAGCGGATAATGATGAAAGGCACCTTGAAACTTGATGCAATATGAGCAATAGGAGCTCCTTCGCATTCAGTTACCATTGCCTGAGGGAACTTGGTCAGAATTTCTGCTTTCTGCTCTGGAGTGTTGATGAACTGATCACCAGAAATAATCAGACCCTTTTTGATATGATCCTTCAGATTTGGAATAGTTGAGGCTGCAATATCTGCCTTTGCAATCAGCTCAGGGCTGGCATTGAAGACCGGCTCTTCACTAGGCATCTGGCCCAGTTTGTATCCAAAAGGAGTGAAATCTGCATCGTGATATAAAACGCTGGTTGAGAACACTATATCGTTTAGATTGAGTTCCTTTGACATGGAGCCGGCAATACCAGAGTTAATAACGTATCCGACGTTAAAGGTGGAAATCAGAAGTGCTGTATCTGCAGCAGCTTTTGCCTTGCCGATACCTGAACGGGAAACTACAACTTCTTTTCCGTCTTCTGTTTCGCCTTCATAAAACTTAAATGGACCGATTTCTTTGGTGGTGTATTTTGCAAGTTTAGATAAGAGATAATCTGTCTCTTCATCCATCGCACAGATAATACCAATCTTCATAAATAATTGCGGAATTTCTCTACTGAGTAATTCCAGCCTCCGTTAAAAAGGTTAAGTATTAAGAATGTCTATATTTGCATGACATTCAGCTTTTCTATGATGCTACAGTTCCCATGTGTAATATATATGAAACTGCACTTTTATGGCTCAATTCTATCAGTTCTTGGCTGATTTGTCTTTTTATTAGATGAGATTAACACTTTTTGTGTTGATTTCTCATCTGCCAGGATTATTATAATGCAAAGATAATTATTTAATTTTAAAAATAAAAATCTTCTTTATTTGATATTAATAATCTAATAATGATTCAGAAATCAAATCTGCTTTTACCAGAGTAATGTGAATCCTCTCAATACAATATCCGGATAAGTGGTAGAAATCATACTAAAAAAATTCAAATATATTATATAGATATTATTATTTCAGACGAGATCTCAAAAAAATACTTCGAATCTTCAAAAAAACATACAGAAGACTAAAATTGAGTATAGAAAACTATATACAAATTATGTGTGACACAAATATCTTTTTTTAGGGGACAAAAATGCAAAATGCTCGTGAAGTCGTCAGGCAGACGATGGCTTTGGTTTTGGCTGGTGGTAGAGGAAGCAGACTGAAGGCTTTAACTGATACCAGAGCAAAACCTTCTGTTTATTTCGGCGGTAAATTCAGAATCATTGATTTCGCTTTATCAAACTGCGTAAACTCAGGTATCACCGGAATCGGTGTTGTTACACAGTACAAGTCACACAGTTTACTACGTCACCTTCAGGCAGGCTGGTCTTTCTTCAGAAACCAGATGAATGAGTACATTGACTTCTTACCTGCCTCTCAGCGTCTTGATGAGGAACACTGGTATCAGGGTACCGCTGATGCTATTTTCCAGAACGTTGATATTATCAAGGACCACAAACCAAAGTATGTTCTGATTCTTGCCGGTGATCATATCTATAAGATGGACTACTCACTGCTGATTATGGACCATATCAGAATGGGCAGCCCTCTGACTGTTGCTTGTATCCCAGTTCCTCGTGATCAGGCAAAGGCTTTCGGTGTTATGAATGTTGACAGTAACAATCTGGTTACCGAATTCGTTGAGAAGCCTGAGAATCCTCCTGCAATGCCAACCAATCCATACATGAGTCTTGCTTCGATGGGTATTTACGTATTCGATGCAGAGTTCCTGTATGAGGTTCTTGCCAAGGATGCTGCTACCAAGGGTTCACACCGTGATTTCGGTATGGATATTATTCCTCAGCTGGTTGCTCAGCATAAGGTTCATGCTCATGACTTCTCCAAGTCATGCATCCGTAACAGTGGCAACAAGGACATTGTTTACTGGAGAGACGTTGGTACCATTGACGCCTATTGGGAAGCAAACATGGATATTGCATCCATTGAGCCTCAGCTGGATATTTATGATTTCAACTGGCCTATCTGGACCAACCAGATTCAGCTGCCTCCAGCAAAGCTTGTTCAGGATATCAGCGGCGCATCAACCATCTTCAGAAATTCTGTAGCTTCTGCAGGATGTATTATTTCTGGTTCTTCAATCAACCAGACCCTGCTGTTCAACTCTTGCCGAGTTCATTCTAACTGCTTCATTTCCGAATCTGTGATTATGCCATTCTGTATTATTCACCGTGCCTGCCGTCTGACCAAGGTGGTTATGGACCGTGGCTGTGAATTACCTCGTGGCATGATTATCGGTGAAGATGCAGCATTAGATGCTAAACGCTTCTATCGTTCTGAAGGCGGTGTAACACTGGTTACTCGTGCAATGCTTAATAAGCTTCGTCAGACTGAACCAGAGCTGTTTGAGGACTTTGACAACTATAAGGCACCTGTAGCAATGCCTTCATACTAATCTTTATATTAGTTTATGAATATAAATGAAATAACAGATCGTCTCTTTTGTGCTAAACGCCAAAGGGGCGATTTTTTTTCCGAGGGGCCAATGCTAAGAGAGCTGTCCTCTCTTGATTTTGCTCCTTTTGGAGTAGAACAGGACCGTCTAAAAATCGCTATGTGCGCACCTTTAAGACGTCTGCAGCAGAAAACCCAGGTGTTCCCTCTGGATGTAAAGGCGGCTTCAAGAAACCGTCTGACTCACTCACTTGAAGTTGCCGAGTATACCCGTCTTATTGCCTATGAACTCGTAAATCAGGTGAAGGACGTTAATCTTCTGCAGATCTTAAGTCCTATTGTCAGCTGTCTCCACAATGCAGCTATTCTTCATGATATTGGTAATCCTCCTTTCGGGCATTTTGGAGAGTCTCTTATCAGAGAATGGCTGAAAAAGACTGTTAACAGCGAGCATGTAAAATCAGAGATTACCGATTTTGAGAAGGATGATCTGCTGACCTTCAATGGCAATGCTCAGGGGCTGCGACTGGTTCACTCAATTCAGAAGCTGAATCTTACCTTAGGTCAGTATGCATCTGTAATTAAGGTCCCTTATACCATTAAGGAGCTTCTTCTGGGTAAAGGAAAGGGCGAATCCGGTAATGGAATTCAGGGGGATTTCTATTCCTGGTCATACTCTAATGCCGGAGTATTCCTTTCGGAGAAACATCTGTTAGACGCAATCCGTGAAGGCTGTGGTCGCGATACCAGACATCCTTTTGCGACCATCATTGAATACTCGGATGATCTTGCTTATGTTCTGGCAGATCTTGAGGATGCATTTGACAGAAACATGGTTAATAAACACATGGTCATTCGATTATGTGAACGTATTTCCGAGTATCCTGAGCTTAGTGAGCTTCAGACTCATCTGGATCCAGAAAAAATCAGATCCCTGTTTAAACAGGGCAAAATAGAGGCTCTGTTCTATTTAAGAGAAGTTATCTCGTATTTCTATATCAGAGATTTCTGCGCAGCCATAGCCAATAATCTTGAGCAATTCTTAAATACCGGCGAACCAGATTTCTCTTTTGGTGATTATCCGGGAATTACTGCTCTCAAAATGCTGAAGGACTTTGAGTACACTGCTGTATATAATCATTTTGAAGTGCAGACTCTTGATCTGTCTGGAGCCAGCTATATACGAGGCCTTTTCAGCGCCTACGAGACTCTGTTAACCCAGTCTCCAGAGGATTTTGCCAAGGAGCTTGTTGCTGCAGGAGGAGAACCTTTCTGCATGAGAATTGCTTCAAGAATCTCACGCAGACACAAGATAGCCTATACCGAGGCCTGTCAGGAGAATAGCTTCAGTGAGATGTATCTGCGTATAAGATTGCTTGTGGACTATATCTCCGGAATGACGGATACTTTTGCCGCTTCAGAGTATCGTGTATTAAATGGCATTCACTAAATGCATTTCAATGCGGATTTTGCTAGAATATAGCCAAAATTTTTAGCGAGTTATAAAAACAAAAAATAAAATGACTACTGAGACTAACGATATAAACAAAATCACCTCAAATGATCCTATTTTCGATGACATCAGACCTTGCCGTGATGACGAGGTTCAGTCAGAACTGAATAAAATCATCTCAGATGACCTGGTTATTAACAGCATCCTGAAATTCAGATATCCAATCTTCTCAAAGAAGTTTTCTTTTCTGTTAAAGCCTTTTGTAAAGGCATATCTGAGGAACAAGGTTTCAAAAATCACCTCTATCCGCCAGTTCCAGGAAATAGTTTCAACCTTCATGAAGAAGGTAGTTGATTCTACAACAGACGGTGTTGAGCTGGTGGGCTTTGACAAGCTTGATAAGAACAAGGGGTACCTGTTTATATCAAATCACAGAGATATTTCACTAGATCCAGCATTTATTGATCTGGCTCTGTTCCTGTCAGGTCAGAACACTGTACGTATCGCTATTGGTGATAATCTATTAAGAATGCCTGCAGCAACCTCTCTTATGAGATTAAACCGCAGCTTCATTGTTCGCAGATCAATTGAAGCTCCTCGTGAGAAACTGAAGGCTTTAACCCATCTTTCAAACTATATCGGTCTTTCAATCGAAGAAGGAATTTCCATCTGGATAGCTCAGAGAGAAGGGCGAGCCAAGGATGGTAATGACAAGACTGAAGATGCAGTTCTGAAGATGATCTCATTATACGGACGTCAGAAGAAGCAGGATTTCAAAGAGTATATGAGCTCTCTGAATATTGTGCCTGTTTCAATTACCTACGAGTATGATCCAAACGATCTGGCAAAGGCTAAAGAGCTTTATGAAAAAGAGAAGAATGGAGAGTACAAGAAGGACGAGTTCGAGGATATTGATACCATCACCCGCGGAATTCGCGGTTACAAAGGCCACGTAAAGCTTGTTGCCGGAGAACCTATCAGTGGAGGCTTTGAAAATGCTGAAGAGCTTTCTGCCATGATCGACAAGTTCATCTGGAATAACTATGAGTTATACCCATCTGCCAAGATTAGCGCAGGTGTTACAGATGGCGTCAGCGTTGCCGACAGAGAAAAGTTTGAAAGCAGAATGGCCTCATATCCTGAATATCTTCGTGACAGAATTAAGGCAATGTATGCCGCCCCTTACTATAATAAGGACAGAAGCTAATGTTTAACCCAGTGTTTAACAAGGACGGTTCTGTGAGCTATTTTAGAGTATTCTGCCTGATTACAGCTGTAAGCTGCCTGATATGCGGCTGTGTCATGAAAACTTCCAATAACGATGATCTTTCTGATCTGCAGGCTCAGACTGCAATGATTGAAAAGGATCTTGATAATGTTCCTGAGGAGAATTCTCTTGAAATCAGAGAAAAGGCAGTTGCTGAGCTGGCTCAGAATGCCGAGTTTATGCAGACCTGCGGAACACTGGACAGAAGTTATGATAACTGTGTCGTTGAACTTTCAGATGATTTAAAGCCATTTTATTCACTGGATCTTGAATCTTCTGATGACGGATACAGTATGATTCTTACAGCAACTGAACAGAATAAGGATAGCTGCCGCACATTTGAGTCCAATAGTAACGGCGAGATTATAGGACTTAATGAGCAGGGAGAATCTGATAAAAATTGTCTTTTAGACTTGGCAAAAGACGAGAATAACTTTAAAGTATCCCGAGATACAGATAACAAGTCAGGACAGAGTGCGCCATCAGGACTGGCTCCGCTGGTTAAGCACTTAACTAATA
The DNA here is from genome assembly GCF_902756765.1 of uncultured Succinivibrio sp. Classification (NCBI taxonomy): domain Bacteria; kingdom Pseudomonadati; phylum Pseudomonadota; class Gammaproteobacteria; order Aeromonadales; family Succinivibrionaceae; genus Succinivibrio; species uncultured Succinivibrio sp. Next base: position 9,996 of record NZ_CACVSS010000001.1, read on the forward strand.
GATAAAGAGGATTTTATGAAGATAGCAAAAGATACAGTCGCTACTCTAAGTTATACCGTAACTGAGACAACTGGTCAGGTAGTAGGTAGAACAGAACCTGGTCAGCCTGTGACTGCTCTTATTGGTCACCGTTTTCTGGTTAAAGGACTTGAGAATGCCCTTTTAGGTCACGAGAAGGGAGATGAGTTTGCAGTAACCCTCGAGCCTAAGGATACCTATGGTGAGATTGATGAGTCTTTAATTCAGACCATCGACAGAAAGCTATTCGGTGATTTTGAAATCGCTGTTGGCAATGTTTTTGAGGCTGACTCAGAACAGGGCCCTATGGCAGTAGTTGTAAAAGAGATTAAAGATGATGTTGTTATCGTTGATGGCAACCACCCACTTGCAGGCAAGGTTCTAAACTTCCTGATTGTGGTTGAGGATGTAAGAGAAGCAACTGAAGAGGAAATCAAGCACGGTCATGCACACGTAGATGGTCACTGCCCTTCAGAGCATCATCACTGCTGTCATCATCACGATGATGAAGATGGTGAGCACCACTGCTGCCACGGTCATCACCACGATGATGAAGACGGTGAGCACCACTGCTGCCACGGTCACCACCACGATGATGAAGATGGTGAGCACCACTGCTGCCATAAGCACGATCACGAATAATTACGCTTTGTGATTTGATTTCTGGCTCCATAGAATGGAGCCTTTTGCGTATTTAATTACTTGAGTTTTTTATGAAATTTATTGTTAGACTGTTCCCTGAGATTTCAATCAAGAGTAAGCCTGTCCGTACCCGTCTGATTAAGCTTGTTAAACAGAATATTGTTAATGTATGCAAGCATCATAATATTAAGGTTAACGCTCTTGCCCAATGGGATAAGGTCATTGTTGTTTTCAACGATGAGGAACATCCTGTAAGCAAGGAACATGCGATTACAGAGCTATCAAGAATTCCTGGTATTCATTCCTTTATGGAGGTTAATGAATATCTTTTCACCAACCTTGATGATCTTTTTGAAACCATTAAGGATAAGGTTGGTCCATCAATCTGCGATAAGACTTTTGCCGTAAGAATTAAGCGCAAGGGCAATCATGAGTTCAATTCTCAGCAGGCGGAACGTGTAATCGGTGGCAAGTTCAAGGCAGCCTTCCCTAACAAGGGCGTATGTCTTGATAATCCTGAGGTGATGATCCACATTGAGATCGAGAATCAGACAGCCTATCTGTCTGGTGAGAAATATCTTGGAATCGGTGGCTATCCTGTTGGTTCTCAGGGCGATGTTTTCTCACTGATTTCCGGTGGTTTTGACAGCGGTGTCTCAACCTATAATGTGCTGCACCGTGGCTGCAGAGTTAACTATCTGTTCTTCAACATGGGCGGTACAGCTCATGAAATCGGTGTTAAGCAGGAATCCTACTTCATCTGGGACCGCTTTGCCTCATCTCACAGAGTTCGTTTTGTAACTATTCCATTTGAGCCTATTGTCGGTCAGATCCTTGAGCGAACCCATCATGGCGTAAGAGGTGTTATCTTAAAGCGCATGATGATGAGAGTCGGCTCTCTTGTTGCCAAGAAGTTTGATGCCGAGGCTCTGGTTACCGGTGAGTCTCTAGGTCAGGTTTCAAGTCAGACTCTTCGTAATCTGAATCATATTGATGATGTCTGTGATGTATTACTTCTCCGACCATTAGTAACTGCAGACAAACAGGATATCATTGATAAATCAAGAGAAATTGGAACCATCGGCTTTGCTGAGTCTATGCCTGAGTACTGTGGTGTTATTTCAGACCATCCAAATGTATGCCCTACAGCCTCGTTTGTGGAAGAGGAAGAGGCCAAGATGGATGCTGATCTGGTTCAGAAGGCTTTTGAAGCCATGAAAGTTGTGGATATTAACGATATTCCTACTGATACCTCAAAACTCAAGACGGAGATTGAAGTTGTTAGCGAGCTGTCAAAATCTGATGTTATTCTGGATGTAAGAGCTCCGGATGATGTAGAGAAGGCGCCTCTTACCGGCTTTGAAAATGAAGTCATCTGTATGCCTTTCTATAAGACCGCCAGTGATTTCAATACTCTGGATCAGCTTAAGACCTATGCGTTATTCTGCGATCAGGGCGTAATGAGCACCATGCAGGCAAAACAGCTGAAGGAAAAAGGTTATCACAACGTTAAGGTTTTCAGACCTGAGCGTTAATTTTTTTAAGATCCTGCTTTTTTTGAGAGCAGGATTTTTTTTGTATGCGTATTACATATATCACCAAATGATCTTTTTTTTGATGAATATGCTGATACAATGCGTGTGACGAAAGTCATTTCCAAGCGATCAATATCGTATCTAAATAGAGAGAGAGATATTCATGTCAGAATCAAATGTATTTATTATGGACCACCCTCTGATCCAGCATAAGATTGGTTTTATCAGACGTAAAGAGACCGGCACCAAGGAATTTCGTAATATGATCAGCGAAATCGCCATGCTGATCTGCTACGAGGCTTCAAGACATCTTGAGCTTGTAGACGTAGATATTGAGACCCCAATCTGCAAGACCACTGTAAAAGAACTTGCTGGTCCAAAATTATGCGTTGTTCCTATTCTAAGAGCTGGTCTTGGCATGGTTGAAGGTATCTTGAATCTTCTTCCAGCTGCAAAGGTTGGTCATATTGGTTTATACCGTGATCCAGAGACCTTAAAGCCAGTTGAATATTTCTGTAAACTTCCTCAGGACTGTGAGGAGAGAGAGGTATTCGTTGTTGATCCTATGCTGGCTACCGGTGGTTCAGCTTCTGCGGCAATTACCATGTTAAAGAACCGTGGCTGTAAGCACATCAGCTTCCTGTGCGTTCTTGCAACTCAGGAAGGTATTGACCGTCTGACTCATGATCATCCTGATATCAGAATCTTTATTGGTATCAAGGACAAGCAGTTAAACGAGAAGGGCTATATTGTTCCTGGTTTAGGTGATGCCGGAGACCGTATCTTCGGAACCCTATAATCGAAGATCTGTCGATAGAAAAGCGGTACATTACGTACCGTTTTTTGTAAGTTAACTGCTGTATAAAGACTGTTTATTCCGTGGCAGTTTTTTGTTTTTAACCGACATAACATATACCAAAAGTCATATCTGTATTTTTTCTATCCGACAAAAACTCTGACTAATCCGAAATATCAGAGTCTCCTCCTGACATTTTCTTCTCTGCTGTTTCTTCATTGATTTCCTGATGCAATTCAAAAAGGCTTTCAAATGCACAAAAGAGGATATGTCTTACAGCTAAAAACCACATAAAAACAGGTATCAGAGAACACATTTTTCCTAATTCTTTCTTGCATTGGCTTAGGATGAAACAATAATAAAATCTAGAGGTAGTATGTTGTGAATATAATTGAAGATCAGATTAAATCAAAAGGTATTTCTTTACGAACTTTACATAAATTACTGATTATTTTCGCTGTGGTCGTATCAGCGGTAATGATTCTCTCTACATTTCATTTCTCCAAAAAATCTTCAATGCTTGCTGAGATGTCTGCGCAGCAGGTTGAACTAAGAAAAGTTGCGCTGGATTTGATGGATGCTTCAGATTATCTGACTGATAATGTTCAGCGTTTTACCATTTATGGTGACATGAATTTTCTTCATAATTATTTTATAGAGGCCTTTGGTAAAGGGCGTCGTGAAAATGCTGTAAAAAAAATGTCAACAAATTCAAATACCAAAGAAGCCTTGTACTATCTTAAGAATGCCATGGAAATCTCTATGAATTTAATGAATAGGGAGTACTATGCCATGCGTCTTGTAATTGACGCATTAGGTTATACTGATTATCCAGATCTGCTAAATTCTATTGAGATTTCTCCTGCCGATGCCTCTCTTTCCAGAGATGAAAAAATAAAGCGTGCTGTTGATTTGGTTCATAACGATGGATATGGCGCAGAGAAAGAACAGATTAAAAATAGTGTTACCGCCTGTTTATCAACTCTTGAAGAGATCATGAACAAGGGTGATGAAGAAGAACTGTCTGTTCTGGATAATGAACTTAATATCATACGTATCATCATTGTTGTTCAGACATTGGGCATATTCTTTTTTGTATGGTTAACCTCAAGACTTGGAATTCATCCGGTTCTGAAAGCTGTAACCAAGATTATGGCTGACTGTCCGATCCCTGAGAGTGGCTCAAAGGAATTTAGGTATCTGGCTTGTACCTACAATAAAATGTATGAGGTTTATAAAAACAGTCTCGATCAGTTGAATTTCAAAGCTTCTCATGATGAATTGACTGGGGCTCATAACCGATTCGGCCTTGAGTTGCTTATGTCAAGCGTCGACCTTTCATCTACCTATGTGATCATGTCTGATGTTGATAATTTCAAAACTATCAATGATACATATGGACATGATATCGGAGACAAAATTCTGATAAAAGTTGCACAAAGCATAAAAAAACATTTCAGATCAGATGATTATTTATGTCGTCTGGGTGGTGATGAATTTGTTGTTCTTGCTCTTCACGTTTCTTCCAAACAGGATCATCATATGGAAAATAAGATCACCCTTATTAACCAGGATTTATCCAATACGGAAGATGGATTACCTGCAACCTCAATTAGTGCAGGAATCGTAAGGGGTGATTCTAATAGTAATTTCGATTCGTTATTAAGAGAAGCCGATGAGGCACTTTATACAACCAAAAATGGTGGAAAGCACGGCTGTTCTTTCTATCGGAGAAATGCTGCAGATAAACAAATAACTTCTGGGATATCAGAGTAATCTGTTACAGATAGCTAAATGATTTTACTCAGAATTATAGTTTTAAGTTTTATTAACTATACAAATTGAAAATAGGAAATTTCTTATGTTCATAAGCAAAATGGTTAAACTTTTTATTGTCGGTCTGATTTGTTCTGTCTCCACATGTCTGGCTACTCCTATGCGCCTAACCATGATGCTGGAACATGAAGGTTTTCTTATGTGGTATGCCCTGCAGAAAGGATGGGATAAGGAGCTTGGGCTTGATCTGAATCTTGAAATAACCAAAGCATCAGGAGAATACATTTTAAATGTTGACAATGCGAAAGCCTGGGATGTCACTTCAGTTGGCGTGGTTCCGGCAACGATTTACAGTAAAAATTTGCCTATAACTGTGTTTGCTCTTGCAAACAATGAATCACGAGCCACCGAAATTTTCGTGAAACCTGATAGTGAGATCCTCAAAACGCAGGGATATAACAGTAAATATCCAACTGTCTACGGCAGTCCGGAGAGTATTAAGGGCAAAACCTTTATGGTACGTGAAAATACCTCTGTATTTTATACCCTTATGATGTGGCTGAAGATTTTTGGATTGGATCTTAAAGATGTTAACTATATGAATGTAACTATTCCTGAGATGGTTCAAAAATTTCAGGATAGTAATGCTGAAGGCTTTGTTATCTGGTCTCCAGATTCATATGAAGCCATACGCTATGGATATGCTCAGGTCGCAAATGTTGAAGAAATGCATGCTTTTTTACCTATGGTATTCTGTGCTCATAATGACTATGCAAAAAATCATACAGAGGAATTAAGTAAGTTGGTGTACCTTTACTCTAAAGCATGTCATGAACAGCGACAAAAGCATAATCTGCCTGAAATGATCAAAGCGTATCAGAAATTTCTCAAAATCTATACTGGAATTAGTTTTAATGAGACATTCTGTAAGTTTGATCTGTTGAGACACGTTGTACTCAGCCTTGACGAACAGATTGACTATTTCAAGGAAGTTAATGGTGTAAGCAAAATTTCAGAAGTACGCAATAATATACTTTCGCTATACCGTGAATCCGCCAACTCCCTTGGCTGGAAGGAGTCTTATGAAGAAAAGGATTACCCTAATACCATTTCAGATCGTTATCTGATTGAGGCTAAAAAAATCCAGCAGCCTTGATCCATAGGCGTGAAGCTTAGTCGGTTAAGGAATAGTGTTCTGATGGAAACAATAAAGGAAGACTAAAGGAACAATAGTCCAAAAACAGCCTCATCAGAAGATATTTAACCGCCATGAGGCGGTTAAGATTAAGCTGTAAGTAATTAAACGTTCAGTTCCTGAGCAGGCTGAATCTTTGAGGCTCTCTTGGCTGGGTAAACAGATGCCAGAAAACTCATCATGATGGCACAGAATATAACTACAGCCACATCAAATAACTGAAGTTCAGATGGAACATAGTTTATAAAATAGATGTCCTCATTTAAAAGCTCTATGCCGAACCACTGTTTAAAGTGGGAGGTAACGTATGGAGTGAAGTATGAGAGAGTGCATCCAAGTATTGTTCCATAGACACATCCCCTGATCGCAGAGAAAACTCCCATCAGCGTAAAGCATCTGACAATAAGTCTCTTTGATGCTCCCATGGTCATAAGAATAGCAATCTCATGTCTCTTTTCGCTTACTGCCATAATCAGGTTGGACACAATATTGAAGCAGGAAACTGCAATAACCAGAATCATGGCTATATACATAATGGTTCTGATCATGTGAATATCTGAATAGAGTTTTCCCTGTGTATCAGTCCATACGGAGACCTCGTGCGCATCTCTTAGGAATGAGGTTGCCTCGTAGATTATTTCACGGGCCTCAAGCATGCGGTCTACTCCAATATGGAATGTGTTTGGATTGGCAAGACCTGAAATCTTTTTGGCGCTTTCAATATTTATAAAGGCCAGGTTGCTGTCGATCTGTCCTCTGGTTTTGAAAACTCCTGCAATTCTGAAGGTATTTACTGTAACTGACCCAAGTCCGTTGTTGGCAATTTCAGCATTGATTGAGGAGAGGTTAATCTCATCTCCGGTTTTGAGATTAAGTTTTTTGGCAATGCCGTTTCCCAGAATTACCGCAGGAAGGTCATCCTCCTGCTTTAAAACTGAAATCTTGCAGTTCATGAAGTTTTCAAGGCTGATAACCTTGCCTTCTCTTTCAAGATCAATTCCCATTACGGCTGCAGGGGCAAACTGGGTACCGGAGCTGAAGGCTCCATTGATGGTGATAACAGGAGAGACTGCTGTTATATGAGGAGTCTTGCTGATGTTTTGAATATCCTGTTCAACATTATGAAATCCATCTGTATCGTAGGCTTTGATTTCACCTGCAGGAATCAGTGACAGTACGCGGTAATTGAGTTCCTTCTCAAAGCCGTTCATTGCAGATAGACCTAAGATCAGAGCACAGACACCAACACAGATCCCTGAAGTGGTAGCAATGGAGATGAATTTAGCCAGAGCTCCGTAACGCTTTGAATTTAAAAAACGGAGCGCAAGCTGAACACTTAGACTAGTTCGCATCGATAACTCCGTCCTTCATCTGATATACACGGTCACACTTGGCTGCAAGTGTATTGTCATGGGTAACCATAACAACAGCGATATGCTCTTTTCTGACAAGTTCAGTGAACAGAGCAAAAATGTCCTGTGCATTCTGTGCATCGAGATTGCCGGTTGGTTCGTCGGCTAGAATCAGGTCCGGATGATGGGCCAGGGCTCTGGCAATAGCTACACGCTGTCTTTCTCCTCCTGACATTTCTGCTGGACGGTAATTTAGACGGTGTGACAGACCAACTTTTTCCAGGTTCTCGGTTGCGGTTTTTGTTGCTGTATCAACATCGGTGCCCCCGATGAGCATTGGCATCATTACATTTTCCAGAGCGGTGAAATCACCCAGCAGATGGTGGAACTGATATACAAAACCAAGGTTTTTATTACGAAACTGTGCTTTCTGATTGGCGCTGAAACCGCTGAGATTCTGTCCGTTGAAGATAATGTCACCGCTACTCTGGGTATCAAGTGTGCCCAGAATATGGAGCAGGGTACTTTTTCCTGAACCTGATTTTCCGATGATAGCGGTTATTTCATCTGAGTAGATGTCCAGATTAACCTTTTTAAGAACGCAGGTATTAACCTTGCCTTCAACATAGGTTCTGGTTATATCTTTTGCCTGTAGGATAATATTGCTCATTTTAGCCTCTACTTAGATGGGTAACAGGATCAGTTACAGCAGCTCTTACTGCAGGATACAGTGTACATAGCAGACTCATCAGAACTGAACCGATACCAATGATTAGAATGTTGGCAAGTTCTATTGAAACCGGCAGCTTTCCAAAGCTTCCGGTATTGCTCATAAAATCGGAAACATAATAGGTAAGAGGAATTCCAATGATGATTCCTACAGCAGTTCCGATTACACCAACAAAAATTCCCATGAGTAAAAAGATATTGAGAATTCGCAGATTGCTCAATCCCATGGTTTTAAAAATAGCGATTTCTGTAAGTCTTGAGCTTACCACCATGGCAAGCGCAGAAATAATATTGAAGGAAGCCACGATAATAACCAGACATAGCATGATGGTCATGGTAAGTTTTTCCATGGCAACAGCCTTGAAGAACTCACCCTGAACTGAAGTCCAGTCCGTGTAGTTCAGTCCCATTTCCTTAATCTTTGGTGTGACCTTGTCGATGACAAATGGATCTGTCAGCCAGATTCTGTAGGAGTTAACCTGAGCGGGCATCCTGAAAAAACGTCTTACATCATCATAGTTACCTACAGCACTGTCCAGCGCGGTTGAATTTGCCGTGCTGTAGTATTTTTTCAGGGTAAAGATTCTCTGGGTTGGTGTCAGTCCCATTGGAGTGTATCTGGCATTGAGAGTGCTTATCAGCTTTACATTGGTGTTAAGCTTCAGATCGTTTCTTATATAAAGCGCAGCCTCGGCATTGAGTTCGAAGCTGCCTTTCTCAGGCACGGCAACCAGATTTAGATCCTTTCTTTCATAGCCTTTGGAGTAGGTGATTCTGGTGTCATCAAGTCCCTGCAGATTTATAAGAGCAAGAGCGTTCTGAGACTGCATTAGTGTCTGTGCCTGAACAAAAGGAGCTGCTGCCACAACATGATTGAGCTGCATAATTGAAGGAAGCTTATCTTCCTGCGTTTCTACAATCAGGTGAGGGGTATCGGAGAGCACTGATTTTTTTAGACGGTTCTGCAGTCCCTGCATAATTGAGGTGTCTACAATAAGGGCTGCAACACCGATGGCAATTCCCACTGTAGAGAGAATAGCAACAAATTTTGCAAATTTATGAGCCTTGCTGTTAAGCCCGTATTTTAGAGCAATAGCAAAGGTGAGTGGATGGAATAATCTCAAAACTAATCCTGTTTTCAATACAAATATAAGGTATATATTTTACTCCAATATGCGGTCTGAACCATTCATTTTGAAAACTTTTTGTGCATACGTGAGTTGCTGAGGAAAAAGATTTTTGCTGAAAGATAAATTTTTTTCTTTTGTACACAAATTTCGCTTTTCTCTACTTTTGTCAGGATAGAAATTCTAATTGGAATTTACTGATTGAAAATGAAAAATAAAATTAAAAAAAGGTGAATATTTTTTTACTGATAATAATTGCTATTTAGCTGAATATTAAAAAATTTCTCTTAAGAATAAATGAGTAAATTGTGTGAGCCAGGCTAAAAATGAGAACCTTGTTTATGGTCACAAAATTCCCTTAAACCATAACTTATATTAATAGTGTGGGTGTGTCACAGTTTATTATAATAATTCACTCATTTTCCTGTACTACTCTTAAAGAAAACACCCAGAATAGTGATTATTTTTACAGCAAACACTGGAGCAGAAATATGGAAAATATAAGCAATATTGAGTTTGAGCACGAGAAAACAAGACGAATCCGTAATCTCAAGATCTTCAACCTGACTTTAGAGAGCTTCATGGTTAAGATTACCCCAGAGATGTCAAAACTGTACAATGACTATATTAACTGCAGAATTGATATCGGCAACTACTGCGATCGGATTTTTGAACTTTTAAAGAAAGGTTCAAACAGAAAGTTCAATATTGAAGCCTAGCTTAATTCTGTAGATATTTCTGAGATACAATTGCTGCAGTTTCTTTTTAGAAACTGTAGGCTTGTTTTGTATGGTCTGAGCAGATCTCCTTCCTCCATTAATAATTCCATTTAAATGCACTTTTATTAATCGTCATATTTAAATTTCCGTTTATGTCATAAAAATGCGATAATACACGGTTATCTATATTTTTAATTTGGACATAGAAGTCCTTTTGGATACTGGTATATATCAATGGACAATTTAGAACAAGCCAAAATAAATGGCATAAACGCAGCTAATAATGCTAAAGATTTACAGGAATTAGAGGCAGTTAAGACCAATTTCCTAGGAAAGAAAGGTGAATTTACCGCCTTTATGCGTGAGCTGGGCAAGCTTTCTGCTGAAGAAAGACCTAAGAGAGGCGCTATCATTAATGAAGCCCGTCAGGCTGTTATCGATGCAATCGAAAGCAAGAAGGCTCAGATTGAAAAGTCTCTTTTAGAGGCAAAACTTTCAAATGAAACTGTTGATATCACTCTGCCAGGTCGTAGAATCGAGCTTGGAAATGAGCATCCAATCAGCAGAACCATCCAGAGAATCAAGGAAATCTTCGGTTCTATGGGCTTTAGCGTAGTAGGTGGTCCAGAGATTGAGGATGACTATCATAACTTTGATGCTCTGAATCTTCCACCAAATCACCCTGCAAGATCATCACAGGATACCTTCTCTGTTGAAAACGGTCTGCTGCTACGTTCTCAGACCTCTTCAGTTCAGGTTCGTACCATGGAGACACAGAAGCCTCCTATCAGAATTATTGCTCCTGGCCGTGTATACAGAAACGACTATGACATGACCCATACCCCAATGTTCCATCAGGTAGAAGGTCTGCTGGTTGAGGAGCACACCTCCTTTGCAGAGCTTAAGGGCGTACTGCACGAGTTCCTGTTAAAATTCTTTGAGGAAGAGCTTGAGGTTCGTTTCCGTCCTTCTTTCTTCCCATTCACTGAGCCTTCAGCTGAGGTTGACCTGCGTCGCAAGGGCGGCAAGTGGCTAGAGGTCTTAGGCTGTGGTATGGTTCATCCAAATGTTCTGAAGAATGTTGGTATTGATACTGATAAATACGTTGGCTATGCCTTCGGTATGGGCGTTGAGCGTCTGACCATGCTGCGCTACGGTGTAAATGACCTGCGTGCATTCTTTGAAAATGACCTTCGTTTCTTAAAGCAGTTTGCCTAATACCTAAAGTTTGGATAAAAAAAATGATTTTCAATAAATTATGGATTGATGAGTGGGTCAAGAATGACCTGAGTGCAGAAGAGCTGTCAGACATGATTACCATGGCAGGTCTTGAAGTTGATTCTGTAAACGATGTTGCTGACAATTTTGACGGCGTAGTGGTTGGTAAGGTATTAGAGTGTGTGCCTCATCCAGATTCAGACCATATGCACGTAACCAAGGTTGAAGTCGGTGGCGGTCAGATTTTCCAGATCGTCTGCGGAGCTCCAAACTGTCGTGAAGGCTTAAAGGTTTGTGCTTCCCTGATCGGAGCTCATGTAAACGGTATTACCATCAAGAAGGCAAAGCTGCGCGGTGTTGAATCCAACGGTATGCTGTGCTCCTTCAAGGAGCTTGGTATGTCAGAGGAGTCAAACGGTATTGTTGAGCTTCCTGAGGATGCTCCTTTAGGCATGGATATCCGTGAGTACTTCAAGCTAAACGATAAGGCTATTGATGTTGATTTAACCTCAAACCGTCCTGACTGTCTGGGCATGAGCGGCATTGCCCGTGAAATTGCGGTACTTTTAGGCAAGAAGTTTGAGTATCCAAAGGTTGAGAAGGTTGCCCCAACCATCAATGATATCTTCACAGTTGAGGTTGAAGACAAGGCTGCCTGCCCACGTTATATTTCACGTGTGGTTCGCGGTGTTAACCAGAAGGCCATGTCTCCACTGTGGATGGTTGAAAGACTGCGCCGCTGCGGAATCCGTTCTGTTTCTCCAATCGTAGACGTTACAAACTATGTAATGCTTGAGTACAGCCAGCCTCTGCACTCTTTCGATTTAAACAAGATCCACGACAAGATTATTGTTCGCAAGGCTCATCAGGATGAACCTATGACAGTTCTGTCCGGAGATGAGGTAAAGCTCAAGGACAATACTCTGATTATCGCCGACTCAACCGGTCCTGTAGCTATGGCTGGTATTTTCGGTGGTCTGAACTCAGGTATTGATGAGAATACCTCTGATGTTCTTTTAGAGTCTGCCTATTTTGCTGCTGATGCAATCAAGGGCAGAGCACGTCAGTACGGTCTGAACACCGATGCTTCTCACCGTTTTGAGCGTGGTGTTGATCCTATGAACCAGGCTCGCGCAATGGAGCGTGCAACTGCACTGCTGATTGAAATTGCAGGCGGTCAGGCTGGTCCTCTGAATGAGGTTGTATCTGAGGATGATCTTCCAAAGTACAAGGAAATCACTTTAAGACTTTCAAAGTTAGAGAAGGTTTTAGGTGTAGCCATTGACGCTGATACTGTATTCAAGATCCTGGATAATCTTGAGCTTTCTCCAAAGAAGGTTGACGGAGGTTTTGTCTGTGTATCTCCATCATTCAGATTTGATATTGAAATCGAAGAGGATCTGATTGAGGAAGTAGCAAGAATCTACGGCTACAACAACATTCCTAACGCAACTCCTGTAAGTGACCTTTACATGGTCCACGAGAAAGAGGAAGTTGTTGAAGACAGAGATATCAAGAAGGTTCTTTGCGATGCCGGCTACAATGAGGCTATTACCTACTCATTCACCGATCCTAAGGTTCTTGCAGAGTTCTCTGATATCAAGCCATTAATGCTGAACACTCCTATTTCACCTGAATTATCTGCTATGCGTACCAGTCTGCTTGCAGGTCTGAGCATTGTTGCTAAATACAATGTAAACCGTCAGCAGCGTAAAGTACGTCTGTTTGAGCAGGGCCTACGCTACATCATTGATGAGAAGGCTGAGAACGGTGTAAGACAGGAAGCCATGATTGCCGGAATCAGCGTTGGTGATATTCACGATGAGTCCTGGCACGAGAAGAGCCGCAGTGTTGATTTCTTTGATGTAAAGGGGGATGTAGAGAACCTTCTGGCATTAAATGTTGACACTAAGGATATTACTTTTGTCCGCACCACCGAGAAGTGCCTGCACCCAGGACAGGGCGCTGACATTCTTAAGAACGGTAAGAAGATTGGTTTTGTAGGTATGCTGCATCCATTAGCTCAGAAGGCATTAGGCTTCAAGCAGGCTGTTGGTGTATTCGAGATTGAAAGAGCAGCTGTTGAAAAGCGTGCAATTCCTGTTTATGAGCCAATCTCAAAATTCCCTAGCGTTCGCCGTGATTTTGCATTCGTAATTGAGAAGTCAGTTGCAGTTTCTGCATTAACTGATCTAATTTACGAGGTTGGCGGTAATATAGTAAAAGATGTAAACATCTTTGACGTATTTGAAGACGCCTCACTAGGTGACAAGCGTTCTGTTGCAGTTGGTGTTATCGCTCAGGCCCTAGAGCATACTCTTGAGGATGCCGAGGTTGAGTCACTGGCAAACAGAATTATTGAGGAAGCCTCTAAGAGATTAGGCGCAGAACTTCGTTCATAACAGGAAATATCCATGGCTGACAAACAGATGACCTCCCTTGAGGAGAAACTTTCAGAATTAGAGAAGCTTACCGTTCAACTTGAGGAAGGAAAGCTTCCTATTGATGAAGCTATTGCTGTATACAGCCGTGGAATGGAACTGGCTGTTTCCTGTAAACAGTCTCTGGATTCTCTGTCTCAGAGGATCCAGATTGCAAAGAAAAATGCCCAGGAGGCTATTTCTTTGGAAAATTTTGAGCCTAATGGTTCAAATTCAGATTTCTAAGGATTTTAAGTGGAATTAAAAGACTTTGCCTCATCAGTTTCCAAAAGGATTAACTCCTTTATGGAAGGTTATCTTAAAAACTTCGATGATGATGCCGCTTCTTTAAAGGAAGCCATGGAGTATGGGCTTCTTTTAGGAGGAAAAAGGGCAAGACCTTTACTTGTCTATGCAACCGGAATGGCTTTGGGACAAAGTCAGGACAGGCTTGATTATGCTGCCGCTGCTGTCGAATGTATTCATGCATACTCCCTGATTCATGATGATATGCCGGAGATGGACAATGACAAGCTAAGACGCGGACGCGAGACTGTCCATGTCAAATTCGGGCAGACGCTGGCTCTGCTTGCCGGAGATGCTCTACAGACTCTTGCATTTGAAATCCTGTCTGATAAAAAATCAGGCTTTTCAGATAAATCAGTTGCCAATCTGACCCGTATTCTTTCCTCAAAGGCAGGATACTCAGGAATGTGCGGCGGACAGGCGATTGACCTTGATTCTGAAGGAAAAAAATTAAGTTACGAGCAGTTAAGATTACTTCATTCCAAGAAAACCGGAGCGCTGATTAGAGCTGCCGTTCTAATGGGCGCCTACAGCTGTGATAATGCAAGTGAAGCTGATATTGCAGTACTGGATGAATATGCCACCTGGACCGGACTTGCATTTCAGGTATGGGATGATGTGCTGGATGTTATCGGTGACACTGCGGTTATGGGGAAAACTCAGGGTGCTGACATAAATCTTGATAAGAGCACCTATCCATCACTGCTGGGACTTGAAGAATCAAAGAAATTTGCGCAGGAATGTGCTGATAAGGCAATTGCAGCCTTGTCAAAACTGAAAATGGATACCTCACTGCTTGAGCAGTTTGCTTTATTTACTGTAAACAGAGATCATTAGAAAGTCGTGACTGAGACTATATCTACACCTTTACTCGATAAGATTCACTCACCAGAGGATCTGCGCAAGCTGCCTGTGGAGGAGCTGACTCCCTTATGTTCAGAAATCAGAAAATATATTGTTGATTCAGTAAGCAAGACTGCAGGTCACCTGGCATCAGGTCTTGCGGTTGTAGAACTTACTGCTGCTCTGCACTATGTCTTTGACACTCCTAATGACAAGATTGTCTGGGACGTGGGACATCAGTCCTATCCTCACAAAATACTTACCGGACACAAGGAAGAGCTTAAAACCATACGTCAGCGTCATGGTCTGCATGCTTTTATCTGGAGAGGTGAGACTGATTATGATCTGATTTCAACCGGACATGCATCAACCTCAATTGGTTCAGCTCTGGGACTTGCCATAGCTCAGAAAAAGCTTAAGACCAACAACAAGGTTGTAGCTGTTATCGGTGATGGAGCTCTGTCAGGCGGTGCTTCGTATGAGGCAATGAACTGTGCCGGTTCATGCAAGGATGTTGATCTCATCGTTATTCTGAACGATAACGAGATGAGTATATCCCAGAATGTGGGGTCTATCTCCAAATACTTGGCCTCTATTCTTGCAAGTCCATACTATGTAAATTTTGTTGAGGGCGGAAAGAAACTTCTGTCCAATCTAGATCTGCCAAGTATTAAATCACTGGCAGAAAAGGCTCAGGAACATGTTAAGGGCATGATTATGCCGGGTACTCTTTTTGAGGAGCTGGGATTTAACTATATCGGTCCTGTTGATGGTCATGATATTGAGGGACTGGTTTCTCTGCTGCAGAATGTAAAAAAAATCGGCGGTCTGCAGCTGGTACACGTGGTTACCAAAAAGGGAAAGGGCTATGAGCCTGCAGAAAATGATCCTACCAAGTATCACGGTGTTCCATCCTTTGATCCTGAACGCGGTATAGAAGCTAAGATTACCAAGGATCATGTAACCTACTCGGAAGGTTTTGGTAAATGGCTGTGCAAGAGAGCTGCAGCTGACAGAAATCTTGTAGGAATTACTCCTGCTATGCCGGTTGGCTCTGGTATGGAGGAGTTTGCCAGGGTATACCCTCAGCAGTTTTTTGATGTTGGAATTGCCGAACAGCATTCCATGATTTTTGCCTCTGGCCTTGCTGCCGGTGGTCTTCATCCTGTGGTTGCGATTTATTCAACCTTTCTGCAGCGAGCCTATGACGGTCTGATACATGATATTGCCATTCAGAATCTGCCAATTATGATTGCGGTTGACCGAGGCGGTATTGTAGGTCCTGACGGTCCAACCCATCAGGGCATGTTTGATATAGCCTTTATGCGCTGTATTCCAAATCTGGTGATCATGACTCCATCTGATCTTAAAGAACAGTTCCTGATGCTCAACACCGGTTATCTGTCCAATCGCCCATGTGCTGTAAGATATGAGCGCGGAGCTGATGATACTGATATCTCCAGCCTTTCTCTGGATGAAACAATTGATATCGGTAAATCCAGAACCCTTAAAGAAGGCAGAAATCTTGCTGTTCTGGCTTTTGGTTCAATTGTTCATAAACTCAAAGAGCTTGCTGACCGTTATCATCTGACCTTGGTTGATATGCGTTTTGTCAAACCTCTGGATGATGAGCGTATAAGAGAGCTGGCCAGAACTCACAAGTATATGGTTACGGTTGAGGAAGGAGTAATTCACGGCGGTATCGGTCAGGAGATCTCCTGTATTGCCCATGAAGAAAATCCTAAGATTGTGGTCAGAACCCTGGGACTTGCTGACGATTTTATACCTGAAGGCAAAAGGGATGAACTCTTAGCTGAGCAGGGACTGGATGTTTCCCATATTGAAAAGACAATTTTAAATCTACTGGAAGGTTAACTATGCCATCATTTGATATTGTTTCAAAACTGAAAAAAGATGAAGTTCAGAATGCCGTAGACAATGCAAACCGTGAACTTCAGACTCGTTATGATTTCAGAGGCGTTGAAGCTTCTTATAATTTTGACAAGACCAAGAACACCGTTAAGGTTGAGGCTGACGAGGAATTTCAGGTTCAGCAGATGGATGAAATTCTGAGAATGAAGCTGGTTAAGCGTAACATCGAGGCTACTGCAGCAGAGTTCTCCGAGATTACCCGTTCAGGCAAGAAATCAATCCAGAACGTTACCTTTAAGGAAGGTATTGACAAGGAACTTGCCAAAAAGATTATCAAGATTATCAAGGATGCCAAGCTTAAGGTTGATGCAAAGATCAACGATGATATTATCCGTGTAACCGGAAAGAAGCGTGATGATCTTCAGGCAACCATTGCACTTGTTCGCGAAAGCAAGATTGAACAGCCACTACAGTACGAGAATTTCAGAGACTAACTAAGAGAGCATAAATTGAGCATTCTATCAGAGGAAAGAAAGACACTTCTCCGTCAGATATTTTCTATAAAAATGGGGCTGTGTCTGTGTCTGGGATTCGCCTCTGGAATGCCTCTGTTTGTGGTTCTTACTCTTATCGGCGCCTATCTGAGAAAGGAGGGCGTTGATTTAAAGGAAATCGGCCTGTTCTCACTGGCTTCCTTCCCTTATACCTGGAAGTTTGTCTGGGCTCCTCTGGTTGACCGCTACAATCCTTTTGGTATCGGCAGACGTCGTGGCTGGATAATTCTATCTCAGATCTTTGTATTTGCCTCTATTTTTATAATCGGTCTGTTTGATGCTAAAAATCAGACCATGATTATTGCGGTTATTACTCTTATTCTGTCTTTCAGCTCAGCCACGCAGGATATTGTAATTGATGCCTACAGACGAGAAATTCTCGCTGACAATGAGCTTGGTCTCGGTACTTCGCTGTTTATCGCCGCCTCAAGAGCCTCAAGTCTGATCCCTGCTGGCTTATCATTAATTCTTGCCGAGTTTATCTCCTGGGAGATGGTTTTCTATATAACCGCTTCCTTTATGCTGCCTTGTCTGGTACTGTCCTTTTTCTTAAAGGAACCTCTTTCCATAAATGCACCTCGTAATCTTAGAGAGGCGGTGGTTGAACCTTTCAGAGAGTTTGTTACCCGCAAGGGCCTAAAATCTCTGCTTTTAGTAATTCTGTTTGTGTTCTGCTACAAGCTGGGTGATTCCATGGCAACAGCTCTGGCCACACCTTTCTATATAGATATGCACTATGATCTTTTAACTATTGGTCTGGTGGCTAAAAACTGCGGTATCTGGTCGATGATTATCGGTGGTATCATCGGCGGTGTAATCATGCTTAAGATCGGAATCAATAAAGCTCTGTGGGTGTTTGGATTTGGTCAGCTGATTACAATTCTGGGCTATGCTCTTTTAGCTCATGTGGGGGAGGGGAGTGATGTATCTCCCTCAATCTGGCTACTCGCAGCGGTGATTATTGCTGAATATCTCGGAGCTGGACTTGGAACGGCTGCGTTTGTAGCATTCATATCAGCAAAAACCTCAAAGGCTTATGCCGCAACCCAGTTTGCTCTGCTTACTTCACTGAGCGCTGTACCTCGTACCTTCTGCAATGCTACTACCGGATATCTTGTGGAATCTCTTGGGTGGGAGAATTTCTTCTATCTGTGTACTGTTCTGGCAATTCCTGGAATGCTGCTGCTCTTTAAGGTTGCACCTTTCAATTCTGAAACCACAGACTAATTTCTTTGAAATCTATCTCATAAGGTGTTTGTACTCAGACTAACGCGGCAGTATGCCGCATTAGATGATGTTTTCTGGTCAGTTTTTCTTCCTATAAAGAAAAGTCTGATTTAAACTCGAAGTCCTTAGGATCAAGCATAACCTCATTGCCAATACGTGCAGCAACGTTACCAGAGCGTTTACGGTTACCGCCATCGGCAGTCTCTTCAGCATATGCATCAATTTCCTGCATAACTTCGTTCATGATCGCCTGAATTTTGATCTGGTCTTCCTCACTACGCGAAATCTGCAGAATTTCTATCATATTTTGAATCAACTGTCTGATACCGCCGTTATTCTTTTTAAACTTAGAATCTTCGTTACCGACCACAATCTTTTTGGCCTCTGCTTTGAAGCCTTCTTTATTAAGCTTGGTTACAGCTGTGTTCATAGCAAGTTTTACACTAGAAGGGAAATCCTCCTTTCTGTTACCAAGGTTATCGCCTTTACGTGTAAAGACTGTAGCAAGAGAGCCGCAGTGCAGCATTGATTCTTTAACATCAGTGCTGCGTCTGCCTCTGACCTGCATTCCTGGTGAACGTGACTTCTGATCCTCTTCCTTGGAAATGGTGCTATTGTAGATACCATGGGTTTCTGTCTTTAAATACAGTCTTCTAGGCTGTCCGTTTACAGCTGGCAGAGTAAAGTAGTGAAGCGTCTTCATTCCTCCCATCAGACCGCCTACTCCTGTAGGTATATCCAGACCTCTTGGCATATTCATATGTCCATCAACTGTATTATGGTGATACTGTTTGGCATGTGTAGAAGTTCTTGTATATACCTCTTTACATGTATCCAACCACTGATACAGTCTACCGTCTGGATCTGAGATTGAGAATGCTCCTCTTTCGTTGAATTCTTTTTTATTCAGCGTTGCTGCATGCAGTGCAAGAGTCAGGCAAGCAACATTCCGGGTAGTTGCCTTGTGTCTGAAACCGTTGCCTGCCAGTACGTCCTTAAGAATTTCACGCCCCTTTTCCACTCTTGCCTGTATTAGAGCTTTAAGTTCTTCAACATTCTTAGGTCTCTGTGCGTCTGGTGTTTCCATGATCATTTTTTCATATTGAGACTGTACGAAAATAACGTTGGTATCACCAATATTTACAGAAAGGTTTGGAGGGATCACAAATGGAGGTTTAGAACTGATCTCAACCGGAGTATTGTTTATAAGTGGTGACTCATAGACTTTTGCCTCTAATAGTCCGTCTCCGCCCAATCTTCTGTTTTCTGCTTCCTCAGGATGGGTTTCCTTCATAACATTCTTCTCTGAGAATGCCTCAAAGAAATGCTCTCGATTCTCTTTAGAAACTGTAATCTTTGCAGTACCGTCTGCAGCAATCTCAAGTACAGCTCCTGAGTTCTGAGCTACTTTCTCAAGTAATGCTTTTGCTGCTGCATTTAAAGGTTCGTCGCAGTTATAGACTATTGAGTCTCCATCAACATGAGCCTGCCATGGAACTCTACTCTCCTTTATAACTTCAAGATGCTCAAGTGCAACAGATTTATCTTTGCTTACCCAGGTAGTAGGGGATGTCAGCTTTTCAAGATTTTCGATTGTATTTATTGCCTTTTCCTGAATCTCAGGGCCTTCTGCCTGCAGGTCGTCATAAAGATGGATCTGGTTGTCAGCGACATTTAAAATCTTCTGCAGGGAGTCATAGAATTCTTTCTCCTTCTCGATTATGTCGTCGGTTATTTTCTTACGGAGTTTGACTTCAGCTTCATCAATACCTGGTTCATTTGGATCAAATGCTTTTTTGTAATCATCAAAGAGCTTCTCAATTTTTCCATCATTCTTCGCATTTCTCATCACGATAACACCCTTAAGTTTGTTAAAACGGGTGTCATCATCAAACACAGAGAAGTTATTGAAACGAGGTTTAGTTATAACATCGCCGCCTATTCCAAATGTATAGGTATCTTTGAAGGTAAAATCATCATCAACCTCCAAATACTTGGAATTACCCTCAAGAGAGTGACCTGGGTCAATAGCAAAGAATTTGCCCTGTGAAATTCCCTTGTTCTGTCCGCGGGAACCTACAGCGTCTCGATCTGCGGTTACCAGGAAAAATCCCTTGTATTTTCCGAGATTTTCAACAGGTAATCCCTTTGGAGAAACAATTCTTCCGTTTCTGAGGAAGCCTCTTTCAAAATCTTTATAGTCATCAGCATATTTTGCTTCAAGCATGATCTTAGGATGTCCGTCTGAGTATTTTGCTCTGACAATTTTCAGTTCCTGAGTTGGGATTCCAAGAATACGTGACAGATCATTGGCAAGGGCTTCGGTTACGGCTCCTGCAGAAACTGAATCGGCAGTTTTTGCTGAATTCAGACGATAGAGAGTACCGAATCTACGGTTATGGGCTACACGCTCAGGTCTCATGAACCTACCCGCGTGGGCGGCATTTTTTTTCTTTAGTCGGTCTGCCTCATTGTAATCAAGCTTCATGATGTGATGAGTATTAAAACGCTTGAAAACAGGATACTCAAGAATAAGATTTTTGTCTTTAACTCCTAAAACAGCATTGCGAATCTGAACAAACAAACCTTTTTTGAGAAGCTCTGGATCAACATCTTTATAGTTCTGAGGATCGTAGGCATGAAATTTTTCTTCAAATGCCTTATACATTTCGCTGTCAGGATTTTTCATTTCCTGTTCAATTATGAAATCCGCAACTGCAGACATTACAGCCGGATGAGCATAGCCGCATTTCAAGATCTGTTCTCTTAGATCAAGACCTTCACAGGCCATACGTAGACTATCGTTCTGTTTTTTCAGATTATCAAGAATCTTTATACTTTCCTCAGAATCCCACTCCTGCATCAGACTTCTAGAATCATTTAATGACCAGTCCTGATGATATATAAAGCCAGGTTCAACACCGTTATCCTTAAGTTTTTCAAATACCATCGGATTCAGTGTTGAGCGGTTGATTGGCATACCAACACCAATTTTTCCGGCTTTGACATGATCTTCTACAGAGGTATCCTTAGCGCCTAACTGCTCTTTTAGATTTGCAAGTCCAGTTGCCTCGTTTTCTGCAAATTTTTTCTCGGTGACTACGTCTCCAAGAGCTGCTCTCTCGTAGCCCTCGTTTCCTATAACATAATCAATTTCTGCAGTTATTCTTTCAGACACCTTTTTAAATAAGGTATTCTCATCCTTGATTTCTTTAAAATTAATGTTTGAAAAAGGCTTTGAACTGAGATTCTGTCTGATCTGCGCTCTTTTTTCTCTTGGCAGTTCTCTGAAAGATGGGTCAGTATCAAGCTGACGGGTGATTTCTCTTGCGAAGCGTCTCATTTTCAGCTGTGAGATCTGTGAAAGGGTTTTTTTGATATCACAGGCTCTAAGAGATTTCTTAGTCTGGATTCGGTGGTTTAGGACAGTATCAAAGGCATGCTCTCCAAATACACCATATTTTTCAGAAAGAGCCTTACGGAACGCTTTAATTGTGTTTTCGTTGGTTTTTGCATCTTCTGAAAAAATCAGATTACCAAGTTTTACCTTATTATCCTCATCAACAACAATGTCTCTTGAGCTAAATATTGTTGAATTTGCTGCATTAATGAAGGATTGAAGCTTATCTGTCATAATACCTCACCGCCCGGGATTTATTCTTTTTGATTCCTTTCTGAGCTTTTTAAGACATCATTCCTATGCTGGTTAATCTGTCAAGTTCTTCATGTTTCTCATCGTTATCAGCTGTTGTATTGATTCTGTCTATCCACATATCACAGAGCTGAAGCATCTTTTCAAGTGTGTCAGTAAAATCTTCAATATCTTTTGTTATTTCATTTAGTTCGAACAGATAGTTATAAATCAGAGTTTCACTCTGAGGTTCAATGGTAAAGTAGCCTCCGGCTGTATCCTTGCCAAACAGAGCACCTACCAGAAGGTCACGATAGACATTTTTTGGGGTATCTTTCTTTAGAGTGCAAACTTCAATAAAGCATAGAACCCTTGCCGTATCTTCGATTAGTTGCAGATTGATGTTATATTTCTCATCGACATTGACAGAAACCAGACCATCTTCATCTGGCTCGAAGGCGTCTATTCCTGTTTCCTTCCTTACTTCTGCTAAAAATGCCTTGTAGGCTTCCATGTTTGTCATTTTTACTTCCTAGGGCTACGAAAAAATTGTCTTGTATAATTCAACGTACAGTTTTAATCAATCAGTTTTAATCAATTATAAATTAAATTGCACTACAAATGTAAATGAATATTGTGTTTTGTGATCCTCGGTAAATATTATACTTTCAGTTTCTCTGAAGTCTTTTTTCTTTTAATCAGTCAGTGACGTTTGTAGCGCAAATTTTTTCGTCTGACAGTCCTTGATGAGACTTCAGCTTCCTCGTTCTGATTTCTTTTTTTTGTACAGGTGATTTTTTTTGAGAGTTGAACCTCATTTTTGAGGTTTAGGTGAAGAATGATAAAAATTTTAAAAAAAAGCTGAGCTCCTTTTTAGAATTTGTGAAAGGAAAATTGTTTTCACTTTTAGACCTAAATCTAACATTTAAGATTTAAAGATATTTAATTGGTATCAAAAATGGAAAACACGTCCCATAAATGCTAAAATCACTGCGAACACTTGCCTGCGTAGAAAATGTGATTTTTTTTTATAAAAAAGTCACGCTTTTTTATGTCGATGGCATGTAGGTAACTAGGATAAGTCTCCTTAATTAAATTTATTGGAACCGTCTATGATTAACATCAAAAAAGGATTGGATCTGCCTATTGGCGGCAAGCCTGAACAGTCGGTGAATGAGGGACCACAGGTAAAGCATGTTGCTTTAATCGGCACTGATTACATTGGTCTTCGTCCATCAATGGCTGTTGAAGCTGGTCAGAAAGTCAAAAAAGGTCAGGTTCTCTTTGAAGATAAGAAAAATCCTGGAACACGTTTCACCGCTCCTGCAGCAGGTACAGTTGTAGCTGTTAACAGAGGCGAGCGTCGTGCTTTCCAGTCTTTAGTAATTGAAGTAGATCCTAACGGTGAGAGTGTTGAGTTTAAGAAAACTTCCTCTGACAATCTGTTAGGCCTGTCCTCAAAAGAAGTTGTTGATGAGCTTGTTGAGTCTGGTATGTGGACAGCATTCCGTACTCGTCCTTTTGACAAGGTACCTGTAATCGGCTCATTACCACATTCTATTTTCGTAACAGCTATGGATACCAATCCTCTTGCTGCTGATCCTAAAGTAATCATCGATGCAGAAGCTCAGGCTTTCGCTGATGGTATTAAGGTATTGAGCCGCATAGGCGATTTCAAGGTATACGTATGTAAGGGCGCTTATGAGCTTCCTTCTGTAAACCTTCCAAATGTACAAGAGGAAACCTTCGTAGGTCAGCATCCAGCTGGTTTAGCTGGTGTTCACATCCACAACCTTGATCCTGTTTCAGAGACCAAGACTGTATGGCATATCGGCTATCAGGATGTGATTGCAATCGGTCACCTGTTTGTTGAAGGTGAACTGTATAACACCCGTGTTATTTCAATTGCAGGTCCTCAGGCTAAGAATCCTCGTTTAGTAAAGACCCTAATGGGTGCATCAACTGCTGAACTGGTTGCAGATGAAATTATTCCATCAGCATCAGGTGTTCGTGTTATTTCCGGCACTGTTCTATGGGGTAACATCGCAGTCGGTCCATATGCATACATGGGTAGATATCATCAGGGAATCGCTCTTCTTGAAGAAGGCAAGAACAATGAGTTCTTCCTTTCAAACTGGATGGGTCTAGGTGCACGTCGTCACTCAGCAACCCGCGCATTCCTTGCAAACTTTATCAAACCAAGTTCTTATATTTTCAATACCGCTTTAAATGGCGGTCCTCGTTCAATCCTACCTATCGGCTGCTACGAGAAGGTACTTGCTCCATATGATGTAGAAGCAATTATGTTATGCAGAGCAATCGATATGAACGATACCGATCAGGCTAAGCTTTTAGGTATTCTTGAATTTTCTGAAGAAGATATTGCATTGGCTACTTATGTTTGCCCAGGCAAAAATGACTTCGGTCCACTGCTTCGCAGAAGCTTAACCAAGATCGAAGTGGAGGGTTAATAAGTGTTATTAGATGCATTAAAGAAATTCTCCCTTCTATTTACCAAGGGTGGACTATTATCATGGTTCTATCCTTTATATGAGGGTACTTTCACTTTCCTATACAGTTCAGGCCGTGTAACAACTGGTAGAACCCACGTTCGTGATTTCGCTGAATTCAAGCGTATCATGATTATTGTATGGTTCGCAGTTTTCCCTGCTATGTTCTGGGGTTTCTATAACATTGGTAATCAGACAGTAACTGCTATTGCCTCTCTGCCAAATGCTATGGATATCGTTTCACAGAGCTACAGCCTGTTCAGCGGTGACTGGCACTATGCAATCGCACAGTTATTCGGTGCTTCATTAGGTACTGATGCCGGTCTTTACTCAAAGATGGTAATTGGTGCGGTTTACTTCCTGCCAATTTACATCGTTGTATTCGCTGTCGGCGGTTTCTGGGAAGTTCTATTCTGCCTGGTTCGTCACCATGAAATTAACGAAGGTTTCTTCGTAACTTCTATAGTGTTCGCACTGGTTGTTCCACCAACCATGCCATTATGGCAGGCTGCTTTAGGCATTTCTTTCGGTGTTGTTATCGGTAAAGAAGTATTCGGTGGTACTGGTAGAAACTTCGTAAACCCTGCTCTATGCGGTCGTGCTTTCCTATTCTTTGCTTATCCTGCTTCAATCTCAGGTACCAACTGCTGGGTTCCAGTAGACGGTTTCTCAGGTGCAACTCCTCTGGCTCAGTGGGCTTCAGGCGGTGAAAAGGCATTAGTTGATGCAGCTGGTAATGCAATTAACTGGATGGACGCATTCCTAGGTAATATCCCTGGTTCAATCGGTGAAGGCTCAACAGCAATGATTCTTGTTGGTGCAGCAATCATCCTTGCAACCGGCGTTGCTTCATTCCGCATTATGGCTGGTATCCTAATCGGCGCATTCCTAACAGCTACATTGTTCAACTCTATTGGTTCAGTAACCAATAACATGTTCTCAATGCCATTCGCATGGCACGCTGTTTTAGGTGGTTTTGCCTTTGGTACTGTATTTATGGCAACCGATCCTGTATCAAGTTCATTCACCAACAAAGGTAAGTGGGCATTTGGTTTACTGATTGGTGTGATGGTTATCCTGATCCGTACCGTAAATCCAGCTTATCCAGAAGGTATGATGCTTGCTATTCTGTTCGCAAACTGCTGGGCACCTCTATTTGACTACCTAGCAACTTCACGCGATATTAAGAGGAGAGCTGCCCGTGTCAAAGCTTAATAAAGACTCAGTATTAGGTACCTTTGTTATCATTGTTACCTTCTGCTTGGTATGCTCAGTGCTGGTTTCTTCTGCTGTTGTAGCTCTGGATCCTTTCAAGACTGCAGCTGTAGCAAATGACCGTCAGGTTAATATTCTGAAGGTTTCCGGCTTTGAGGTTAAAGGCTCTGTTGCCAAGACTTTCAAAGAGCATATCGAATCACATCTGATTGATGTTGAAACCGGTTCTCTTGCAGATGACGTTGTTCCTGCTTCTCAGATTGAGGGCTACAACTTCGCTTCATTAGCTAAGAAGCCAGATTCATCAGTTAAGATTCCTAAGGACCGTGATGTTGCAGGTATCTTAAGCCGTGCTAAGTACATGCCTGTATACTTCGCAAAGGATGAAAACGGCAAGGTTGCCCGTGTAATTCTTCCTTTCTATGGTCAGGCTCTATGGTCTACCGTATATGGTTATGTTGCACTATCTCCTGTTGATGCTAACACCATTTTAGGTGTTACCTTCTACTCACATGGTGAGACTCCAGGTCTAGGTGGTGAGATCGATAACCCACGCTGGCAGGCTTTATGGGTTGATAAGAAGTTAACCAATGAGAACGGCGAGTATAAGTTCCATATTGTTAAGAATGCTGCTGATAAGAATCATGAAATTGATGCTCTGTCAGGCGCAACCTTAACTTCAGTTGGCGTAGATAAGACTGCTGCTTTCTGGTTGGGTGACGCTTACAAACCATTCTTAGAGAAACTAAGCAAAGGGGAGATCATTGTAAATGAGTAAGGGTCCAAGTCTAAAGGAGATATTCCTAACTCCAATCATTGCAAATAACCCTGTAATGATTCAGATCTTAGGTATCTGTTCTTCTCTAGCTGTTACCTCAAGCATGAAGACTGCTTTCGTTATGGGTCTGTCTGTAACTGCTGTATGTTCATTAGCCAACCTGGCTATTTCAATCGTACGCAATTACATCCCTAACTCAGTACGTATTATTGCTCAGATGACAGTTATTGCATCACTGGTTATTCTGGTTGACCAGATCTTAAAGGCTTTTGCTTACGATCTGTCAAAGCAGTTATCAGTTTATGTTGGTCTGATTATTACCAACTGTATCGTTATGGGTAGAACCGAGGGCTTTGCTCTTAAGTCAGCTCCTCTTCCATCACTTCTAGATGGTCTTGGAAATGGTTTAGGCTATATGCTGGTTCTATGCGTTGTTGCAACTATCCGTGAATTATTCGGTGCTGGCACTTGGTTTGGTATGACCGTATTAGAGTCCGTTAATAACGGAGGCTGGTATGTTCCATGCGGACTATTAGTAATGCCACCATGCTCATTCTTCCTATTAGGTCTTCTAATCTGGGGTGTTAAGTCATTCCGTAAAGATCTTCAGGAACCTCTTGAGTACGATACTCACAGGGAGGATTACTAATAATGTTAGAACATTATCTATCCCTCTTTATTAAGAGTGTTTTCATTGAAAACATGGCTCTGGCATTCTTCCTGGGTATGTGTACCTTCTTGGCCGTTTCCAAGAAAGTTACAACATCTGCAGGTTTAGGTGCAGCCGTTATTATGGTTCAGCTGTTAGCAGTTCCTGTTAATAACTTAATCAATACATACATCCTAAAGCCAGATGCACTTGTTGCTGGTCTTGATCTTTCATTCCTAAGCTTCATTACCTACATCGGTGTTATCGCAGCTCTGGTTCAGATTCTGGAAATCTTTCTGGATAAATACGTACCTTCACTGTACGCTGCTCTGGGTATCTTCCTGCCTCTGATTACCGTAAACTGCGTTATCTTCGCAGGTGTATCATTCATGGTACAGCGTGAATATACCTTCACCGAGTCAGTTGTATACGCTTTAGGTTCCGGTTCCTCATGGGCCCTTGCAATTATCATCTTAGCTGCTATTAACGAGAAGCTGAAGTATGCTAATGCACCAGGTGGTCTGCGTGGATTACCTCTAACCTTTATCACAGCAGGTCTGATGGCTGTTGCCTTCATGTCCTTCTCTGGTATTCAGTTATAAGGGGGATTCATGTTTACTATCGTTTCTGGTGTTGCAATGTTCGTTGCTATCGTAGTTATCCTGGTAGCATTGATTCTTGTTGCAAGAAAGTTCCTAGTTCAGTCAGGTGACATCACCATTGGTGTTAATGACGATCCAAAGCTGGACATGAAGTGTCCAGCAGGCGGTAAGCTTCTAAACGATCTATCTGAGAAGGGCATTTTCGTTTCTTCTGCATGTGGTGGTCGTGGTGCTTGCGGTCAGTGTAAAGTAAGAGTTACTGAAGGTGGCGGCAACGTTCTTCCTATCGAGTATTCTCACTTCTCAAAGAAGGAGATTAAGGAAGGCTGGCGTTTAGCATGTCAGGTTACAGTTAAGAATGACTGTAAGATTGCTCTACCTCCTGAGGTATTCGGTGTTAAGAAGTGGGAATGTGAGGTTATTTCTAACCACAACGTTGCTACCTTCATTAAAGAGCTACGCTTACGTATTCCAGAGGGTGAGGAAGTTCCATTCCGTGCTGGTGGTTATATTCAGATCGAAGCTCCTGCTCATACTGTTAAGTATGCAGATTTCGATATTGAGCCTCAGTTCATCGGTGCTTTCAAACACTTCGGTTTTGATAAGCTGGTTTCAAATGTTGATACTCCAACCATCAGAGCTTACTCAATGGCTAACTACCCAGGTGAGAAAGGTCTGATCATGCTGAATGTTCGTATTGCTACACCTCCATTTGGCAATCCATCAGCTCCTCCAGGAATCATGTCTTCATACATCTGGAGCTTGAAGCCTGGTGATAAGGTTACTATTTCTGGTCCATTCGGTGAGTTCTTCGCTCGCGATACCGACAATGAAATGGTATTCATCGGTGGTGGTGCTGGTATGGCTCCTATGCGTTCACACATTTTCGATCAGTTAAAGAGATTGAATTCAAAGCGCAAGATGTCATTCTGGTATGGTGCACGTTCATTGAACGAAGTTTTCTATGCTGACGAGTTTGATCAGTTAGCTAAGGAACATCCAAACTTCACATGGCATTTAGCTCTGTCTGATCCACAGCCAGAAGATCACTGGACTGGTTTAACAGGCTTTATTGCTAACGTTCTGTATGAGCAGTACTTACGTGATCACAAGAATCCTGAGGATTGTGAGTACTACATGTGCGGACCTCCAATGATGTCTAAGTCAGCTGTTGATATGTTACATTCACTGGGTGTTGAAGACGAGAATATCCTATTCGATAACTTCGGTGGTTAATAATCACAGTTGCATTAAAGCAATTTGAACAAAGGCCCAGGGGTAAAAATCCTGGGCCTTTAGTTTATTTGATTTAATATTATATTTTGAAATATTATACTTGAAAATATTATATTCTAAAATATAATAATTATAGATATATTATTTAAGAGGTGCTCTATGAAATTCGTTGATAGACTGAACGAAATGGCTACTTTGGATAATGAATATAGAAGAGATGGGGCATCTTTCGTTGTAGTTTATGGTCGCAGAAGAGTTGGTAAGACTGAGCTAATACGACATTTTATTAAGGATAAATCCGCAATATATTTTCTAGCAACCGAAGAGTCTGAAGCGATGAATCGTGAGGCTTTTAAAAGACAGGTTGCTGATTATCTAAATGATGAACTTTTACGAGAAGCTGTAGTAGAGCGTTGGGATTTGATATTTGAAAAGTTAGTTTCGTCTTCTAATTCACATAGAATTGTAATAGTAGTTGACGAGTTTCAATATATTGGAAAGAATAATTCTGCATTTTTGTCTGTATTTCAACGTGTATGGGATAATCTTTTATCAAAAGAAAACGTTATGGTCATTTTGTGTGGCTCTTTAGTTTCAATGATGATGTCCCAAACTCTTAATTATGATGCTCCTCTGTACGGAAGAAGAACTGCACAAATTCGCCTTCGTCCTATCAACTTTGAATATTATAAAGAGTTTTTTGACAACAACTATTCTGAAGAGGAACTTGTAAAACGTTATAGCCTCACAGGTGGTGTCCCAAAATATATTGAAATGTTTCAAAATTCCTCTGACTTACAGAATGCTATTAAAAATAGCTTATTGAATGTTTCAAGCTTTTTGTTTGATGAGCCAAATTTTCTTTTACAGAAGGAAGTAAGCGATATTGGTAGCTATTTTTCGATTTTAAGAGTTATAGCGGAAGGAAATCATAAAATTTCCAATATAGCAGGATTGGTTCAACAGAAACAGACGAATCTTCCTCGTTATTTAAATGTGCTTATTGATCTCGACCTTTTGGAAAGAGAAGTTCCTGTTACTGAAAAGAATCCTGATAAAAGCAAAAAAGGTCAGTATCAGATACGAGATAATTTCTTACGATTCTGGTTTAAGTTTATTTATCCAAACCGTAGTTATTTAGAAATGTCTCATAGTGATGTTGTTTTAAACCTTCTTTCCAAAAATTTTGTAGATGGCCATGTAAGTTATGTTTATGAACAGATCTGCCAGGAAAAGTTATGGACTCTATCTGCAAAAGGATTACTTCCAGGTATATTAGAGAGAGTTGGACGCTGGTGGGATAACTCTCATGAGATAGATGTTGTAGGTCTTTCAGAGAAGGATGATTTACTGGTTGTTGGTGAATGTAAATTCTGGAAGGGGCCTGTTGGATCGAATATATTGTATCAACTTGAGCAGAAAACTGCTTTTATTGATTGGCATAAGGCTTCGAGAAAGACAATTTACGTTATATTCAGTATCAACGGTTTTACTGATGATATTAAATCTTTAGCCCAGGGACGTGATGATGTCTTTTTGATCTGAGTTATCTAATAAAAGATTGAGAGGTACTCTATTAAAAATTAACTACATGTATAACTATTTATACAACAATTCATCCTGCTGAAAAATCAGCTTTTTCTTATACTAAACATAGGCTGTTCATTGTTTCCAATCACCAAAAAGGGATTTTTTTTTGATTAAGGTACATAAACGTTTTCAATAGTAATATAATCTCTGCTGAACATTAAAAACTAAAGCAAATACATATAAATATGAGGTTTCTTTCTTACTTATCTTTTCTATTGTTGACAGGAACTGTCCAGATCTCTCAGGCAGCTAATATCTGGGAAGCTGGTGAGTTAACCTATCCAAATAATGAAACTGAGGTAAGTGCATTTATCAATACTGAAGGAAATACTCAGCTACAGGCTGTGCTCTGTACTAAAGATTCTACTAATTCCTATCGCTTTACTCTTTTACTTCCTGAAAAACTTGATTCAGACTCAGTTATCAAAGTAATTATCAAGACTGATGATAACGAGGTTGAAGCTTATGCTGAAGTTTCTGGCAACAGTATGGATATTCAGATTGATGAAAGTCTGATGCTGTCCATTCCTGATTCCACAAAGATGACTTTATCTTTTGATAAGGATGATGCTGATTACCTCAGGATTCCTGCCAATATAGAAGTAAACATGCATGGTGCGGATATGACAATCAGAAACGTTGCTTCTGAATGTACGGCTCTTTGTCTTGGCAATGGATTTAAATGTAATTACCCTCTACTGTCATCTCTGTTATGGCCAAGAGATCAGTATAGAAGTGTTCAGATTGATGATATTGATGAGCTCTGCACTACTGCAGTAATGCCTGGCTACTATAAATTCAACCCGACAAAATCCTGTAAGCTTGCCCTGGACAGATTCTATAAGAAGGAAGGTGTAGGTCCTCTTTCTTATGTTTATAAGATTTTTAAGGATAAGAATTCAATATTCCAGCAGTACGTTAAGAACTGGAATGAAGCTGTAGCTTTATGTCCTTATTCAGCGTTAGACCTTCCTGTAACTGCCAGTGACAAGGAATGGTATCTGATCCTCTATTCTCTGGTAGGAAAAAATCACATCAGAGAATTTCCAAGCAGCTACTATTCTGTAAAGAAGTATACAGATGATCCAACGACACTGATATATGACATTGATAACAGATATGAGATGGAGCTTTTGAAGTATTCATCCGTGCTTTATAGAAGAGTTAAAGGTTCTGTATCTGCTGTCAATGCAGTAGAGAAAGCTCTTAAAACCTGGCAGGATTTCTATCGTCAGCTGGTATCAGCTCTGCCTTCAATTCATCAGGCACAGGCCGTAAGACCCGTTGTTTACAGAGAAATGATGCTTAGAGTCTGGAACCTTGCTGGAAAGCCAACCGGTCTTAAGATTCTTCCTGAGAATATGTTCAGGCAGGGAACCAACGGCAGAACTGCAACCTCTGAGCCTCTTGAAACTCAGTGTTCTTTCTTTGAAGGAAGCGGCGGTGATCAGTTCTTCTTTGCCTCTGAAGACTGCATCAAAGGCTTCAATGATTATATGAGAACTTCTCCTCTGAACAGTAAACTGTATCAGAATGTTGTGGACTCATGGAACAAGTTTGCCTCTAACTGGGCAGCCTCCCAGTTCTACACTGATGGTATTGATGATGCTGTTGGTGAACATCCACAGGCTAATCTGGCACTGACGATTATGTCTCTGTTTAAACTGTACGGTTTTGGTGACTATTTCCTTCTGCGTGAGTGTATCTCCAGCCGTGATGCTGATATCTGCGGTTATGAGCAGCACAAGGCATACAGCACTTATACCAAAGAGTTTAACAACCGTCTTGATTCAATAACCAATGCGTCTGATAAGGATGGCAGTAAACTTAATGCTCTAAATGCGCTGTGGCTTGATTACTACCACAATCTTGAAGAGTATCTGAAAGATCTTGTACAGAGAAACGTTATTCCTCTATGGAGGGCTGAATTTGCAAAGGCTATTGCCTGCGTGGTACAGACCAATGCAATTCTGAATTTCCCTTATGACAGGGAAGAATTCCCTCAGCTGAGTGATGATGAGGAATTCGAAGGTACAGATTCAGCTGGTAAGCGTTTTACTCTTGAGCAGAATAAACTTACCACTCCTGATGTAATTGAACCTGAGCAGGACGAGGACATCATCGATGATGACATCATCATTCCTGAGTAAGCTTTTCTTGCTTTTAAACTAGTTCCACTTTAATTATTTTCTTTTGTTCTGAAGAAATGATCATAGAGGCTCTTACGTGGGTGTGATTGTAAGGATCTTCTCCATAGGCTTTTTCTTTTATCTGAGCCTTCGCTTTTTCTCTGGCTTTTGGTTCTAGTTTATCTTTTTTTATCCTTTTAAATTCAATTACTAGTCTTGTTTTGGGAGTTTTCAGTTCAAGATCTGAATAACCATAAAGATTCTCCTGCTCTTTACTTTTTAAAAGACCAATTAAATTGATGTGTGAATAAATAATATCTCTCACGTCAGTTTCTGAATTGAACACTATTGTACTAGGCCCAAGACAGTCAGTTAGAATTGAGTTGAAAAGTTTTCTAATTCCTTCTAGATTCTTTTCATCGACATATTTAATTAGATTCTGATTTAAAGCAACACTTGTATCAGCACTTATTCTGAAGTTGCCGACAACTTCCTTAAGCTGAATAATTGAAGATTCAACCTCCTCATTAGGATACTCCAATTTAGCAAAATCTGGTGTGCCAATATTTCTTAGCGTGTAATATCCTGTTTGATATAAGAGTATATCTAGTGGTATACGATTAATATCTGATTTTTGCTCAAGTTCTATTGTTGAAACGTTATTGTCTTTTTTAGTTTTTTCTAAAAACTGTGTTTCTAGATATTTTTGCTTTAAGTGATTTACAAGTAGAGAAGGTGTTCCTCCATTACTTTCAAACCAGTAATTCTTAAAACCAAGATGAGGTTTGCTTAAGAAGGAAAGTATGGACCATGGATTGTAGACGGTTTCTTTGGCTTCAATTGCAAACTGAAAACCGTTGTATGTGGTTTTCAGTTTTGTATATGTTTCTTCTGGGCTGATCCCAAGAACTTCAGATGCATTTACGATGAAAGGCTCAAAATAATAATGCAATTCTTTTTCTGTGATTCCGACAAGTGATGCATACTGAGGGGCAAAGGAAATATCATTTTGATTATTAGCAGGTGATAAAAGGTGAACGGTTGATAATCGAGTTATACCTGTAATGAAAACGAAACGGAAGATTTTCTCACAACTTTTAATAGCTGCAAAGAATCGTCCAAGAACTCCTGTTATTTCGGATAATAACTTTGGATTATTCATTGCATGCACTATCGGTGCGTCGTATTCATCAATTAAAAGAACAATAGTTTTTGATTCAAATTTTTCGTCTTCGCTTATTATTCGTAAAAGTTCCTCACATCCGTAATCTCGTCCCTGATCATCTGAAACTTTTATGTCCACATAATTTGAAAGTTTGTGGACTAGATATCTGCAAATTCTTCTATTTAATTCTATTCCGTTTAAATCATAGAATTCTGAAAAATCCAAATGCAGAACTTTGTAGCTTTTTTTCTCTTTGTCAGCTTTCCATAATTTTTCAATTGCAAGTCCATGGAAGTCTTCAAGTCCTCTTGAGAACAAGGCCTCAAAGGTGGAGACTAAAAGAGATTTACCAAAACGACGAGGTCTTGATAAAAATATAGGTGCGCTATCATAGCGTGTTAGTTTATAAATAAGCTCAGTTTTATCAACGTAAATCTTGTTTGCTTCTCTTAAATTTACAAATCCGGTACTAGCTAATGGAAGTCTTTCTAAATTAATAGAACTCATAGTGTGCTCTATTTTGCCTTTATAGTCCGTAATCGAAGCAATACTGTTCACGCGTATGCTAATTGATCTTATGGTATTTAATATGGTAAAAATAGCAAAGTGTTTATTGCGAAAAAAAGCTCAGTCTGACAAAAAGAATCTTTCTGTTTTTGTTCAGAAGTATATCAAAATTTGTAAATTGATATGATTTTAATGAGCATAATCAGTTCTGAAATTCAAAATACACTTTGCGTAATCGTAAATATCAGTGGACAGTCTGTTCATTATGAGCTTAGTCATTTTAGATTATATCCAGCGCAGCTTTCAGCTCTAATGAAAGCTCATTCTTCTGAGATAATGAAAGCGGAAGTCCGTTGATATCGGTGATAGCAAAGTAGTCATCTGCTCTCTCACCGGTAGTGGTAATTCTGGCGGCGCTGATCTGATATCCGAGTCTTGCAAAGGTCAGAGCAATTCTTGCAAGCAGACCGTTTCTGTCTAGAGTAGAAATTTCAAGTTTTGTCTGTTTATCGTTTTCAGAATCAAGGTATACGATTGTTGTTGGCACGTCGAAAATTTTTCTCTCGGTCTTTTCTTTAGGTAGGATAAATTCTGTAGATTTCTCATCTATTCTGCTGAGAATTGTCTTTCTAAGACCATTCAGTCTTTCGGTGTCTATCGGCATTCCCTGTTTATTCTGGAACATAAAGGTGTAGAGAACATGCATATTGTTTGTCAGGAACACCTGTGCACTTACAACATTAAGCTGTTTTGAGGCCATGGTTTTGGCAATGTTGCCAAAGAGCATTGCTGAATTGCTGTAAGAATATACGAACAGTTCCGTACCGATATTTGGATTCTGTGAAAACAGCAGTAAAGGCTTATTTTCTGAATCATATCTTATGATATTCTTTAAGTGCCAGGAGATATCCTCAGGCTGATAATGCATGAAGTATTCGATAGGCAGCTGTCTTATATATCTTAGGAGAGCTGCCTTGTTGCAGTCTTCCTGCAGCAGAGACATAACAGTCTTCTGTTTTTCCAAAGCCTTGGTTTTAATGCTTGCAGCAATATCTGAGCTTTCCTGACTCAGGGCAAATCTTACAGACTGATAAAGCTGTCTGAAGATGTTATCCTTCCAGGAATTCCAAACATTCTCATTGGTTGCGGAGATATCAGCAACAGTCAGACAGTAGAGTTGGTTCAGATGCTCTTCGTCTTTGACGAAATAGCAGAAATTCTTGATGACCTCAATATCCGTAATATCACGACGGGTTGCTGTAGTATTCAGCTGCAGATGTGATTCTACCAGCCATCTTACCATCTGTGTCTGATACTCGGAAAAATCATGCAGACGACAGAACTGTTCTGCTTCTTTTGCTCCCTTAGCTGCATGGCTTCCGCCACGACCTTTGGCGATATCGTGAAGAAGGGCTGCGGTGATTAGCAGCTCGTGATCATTGATCCTCTTGTAGACGCTTCTGAAGAGCTGGTATTCTGGAAGTTTTGATTGGGACAGCTCATTAACATTCTTGATAACACGAATAGAGTGCTCATCCACACTGAAGAGGTGGAAACGATCAAACTGGGCTAGTCCCTCAATTCTTGCCCACTGAGGCATATAGCTTGAGAGTACACGTGTTTCATGCATAAGATTAAGAATCTTATAGGCACTGTCGGTCATTGAAAGAATGGTTTTAAGACGATAGCGGCACTCAGGAAAGGTAATCAGAGGTTCCTTGAGTTCTCGTCTGCCTTCTCTTAGAGCACGAAGACAGTTTACATGAATTTTTTCGATGTTTGGTCTTGTGGCAATAGTTACAAACAGATCCATGATCTTGGTTGGATCGCTTTTGAAAAGCTCAGGGTCAAGAACATCTATGTAGTGACCTCGCTGAACAAAGTCCCTGTTAATAAAGACCGGTTCAGAATAGTCTTTGCCTACATAGCCATGGGTCTGAAGCTGGATCAGCTGCAGAACAATATGATTGAGTTCCTTTACACGATGGAAGGTCCTGTACAGATCTCTCATCATGGCTTCAACCGGGGTATTGCCTTCTTCACCGTATCCAAGCATAGAGGAGACGGTTTTCTGAAAATCCAGTCTCAGTATATTGCTGTTGGAGTTGCAGTGAACCGCATATCTTACATCAAAGAGAAATCTCTGACAGGCAAGATACTCGTCATACTCAGATTTTGACAGCAGACCGACAGAGAACAGGGTATCTGTTTCTTTGGCCTTAAGAATCTTTAGAGATAGCCACTGCATCACCTGAAGATCACGAAGTCCGCCTGGATTATTCTTGATATCAGGTTCTAAAGAAAAGATGGTATCTCTGAAACTGTGGTATCTTTCATTCTGCTCATCATATTTAGCCAGGAAAAACTTCTCGTTATCCCAGACCCCGTCTGTATCTACAGATTTTTTCAGATCATCGTAAACTTCTGCAGATCCTGCAATAAAGTGAGTTTCAAGAAGGTTGGAGCGAATGGTGATATCGTTTCTGGAGGCAACAACCGTTTCCTTGATGGTTCTAACTGAAGAGCCGATATCAAGTCTTAAGTCCCAGAGAAAAGAAACAAAAGACTCTATTCTGCCTTTGGATTCAGCATCAATCTGATCTTCATTACAGAGGATCAAAAGATCGATGTCTGATCTTAAAAACTGTTCACGTCTGCCGTAGCCGCCAACGGCGATAAGAGCAAGGTGAGAGGAGTTCTCTCCAATAAAACTATTCCAAAGAATAGTCATCAGTTCATCAATGATATCTGATGAATTTCTGATTATTTCTCTGACATCAAATCCTTTTTTGAAACACTCTCTCTGATAGAGTTCAAAAAGGGAGATTCTTTCTCGGGCTTTTTTTATGTCATGAATATTTAAGCCGGAGAATGAAAACGGAAAAACTTCCTTAAGTTTTTCTTCATTGATTTTTCTTGGAATAGTTATTGATTCGAACATTACAGTCTACTTGCTAGTGAGTAATTATTCTTGGGAAATCCTCATCCTTTCTTAAGGTCAGAACTTCAACACCGTTTGGAATAACCAAAAGAGTATGCTCATACTGTGCTGAAGGCTGCTTGTCAGCAGTTGTAACTGTCCATCCGTCTTTTCTGTTTACCTTGACTTTGTGAGTTCCGGCATTAATCATCGGTTCGATGGTAAAGCACATGCCCTCTTCTAAAAGCAGGTTGTAGTTGTTCTTGTAGTGAACTACCTGAGGCTCCTCATGGAAGCCTGCACCGATACCATGACCGCAGTAGTCTCTAACAATTGAGAATCCTGCCTTGTCGGCAACTTTCTGAATTGCCGCACCGATATCAGCAAGATTTGAGCCAGGACGAACAGTCTTAATTGCCTCATACATACCTTCCTGGGCACATCTGCATAGGGCTTCGTTTCTAGGTGAGGTCTTACCGACAATGTACATTCTTGAGCTGTCACCGTGGTACTTGTCTTTTAGAACTGTAACATCAATGTTTACGATGTCACCTTCTCTTAATTTGTGGCTGCCTGGAATTCCGTGGCAGACTACCTCATTGATACTGATACAGGTAGCTTTAGGATAACCCTGGTATCCCAAATCTGCGCTTTTGGCATGTTCAACC
This sequence comes from uncultured Succinivibrio sp., assembly GCF_902756765.1. Classification (NCBI taxonomy): domain Bacteria; kingdom Pseudomonadati; phylum Pseudomonadota; class Gammaproteobacteria; order Aeromonadales; family Succinivibrionaceae; genus Succinivibrio; species uncultured Succinivibrio sp. The sequence goes on from NZ_CACVSS010000001.1 coordinate 47,925, forward strand.
TGCTCAATGTAGTCATTCATAATCTTGTCCAGTTCATCAGTGGTTACACCTGGAACAATATATGGTTCGATCATTTCAAGAACACGGGCAGTTGCTGCGCCTACAATGCGCATTTTTTCAATTTCGCTTGGACTTTTTAAAGAGATGTTCATTGTTGATTCCTTATTAAATATTCGGTTCATTATATTATTATTTGCATCGGTATGCATGAAATAAGGCGTCTATTGAGCAAAAATCGCAGCTGTATCAGTCTGTTTTTGATTTAGAAAACATATCTAGATAATATATTTTGTAGTAAAAGTAATAGGCGCCGTCTGTTGTAAAACGGATGAGAACCTTTTGGAATTCTGTGTTATGTGGTAATTACAGCTTTTTGCTATAGCATATCTTTAATTATTCTTTCCTATGCTAAAATCCTTATAGGAACTGTTAAGAGGCGATTATGAGTAAAGATGTTTTGTTTTTAACCGGAGTAGAAGATTTTTCAACAATCATCGAAAAAAAGACTTATTACATTGATAAAACATCATATTTAAAAGAACTTTTCATGAGTACATCAGAAGTCATGAATGCTCTTTTTATTCGTCCTCGCAGATTTGGTAAAACACTAAACATGAATATGATTAAGGAATTCTGTGAGCTTAACTATCAGAATCCTGGAGATAAATCATATCAACAGAAACTCTTTATTGATAATGGTAGAAATTTAGCAGTTGCTACTGATGAATATAAAGAACTCCGAGAAAAGGTTATGGGAGAGTTTCCTGTTATTAGTATTTCCTTTAGAGGGGTTGAAGGAAGTTACTTTTACGAGGCTGTTTCAAAAATTCTCCTTAAGATATCAAGCCTTTACGAGAAGTTTATTTTTTTAAGAGAAAGCAAGTTACAGACCAAAGAACAGATAGAAGCTTTTTCGTATATTTATAACTTCAGTACTACTAAAAACACAAAGCTTTTCAAACCAGAATATCTTGCAGAGGCGAAACAAATCTGCGGTTCTTTTCTTTCTACTCTTGCAGAGATGCTGTTTAAAGAGTACCAAAAAAAAGTTCTGGTAATAATTGATGAGTACGATGTTCCTCTGCAGAAAGCTGTAATAGCTAAAGAACCTTACTATGATGATATGCTAGATATCATCAAACAGATTAGTGTTTCCACATTCAAGCAAAATCCAGATCCATGGTTATACAAGGGAATTGTCTCAGGTTGTCTTAGCATAGCTCATCAGAGTGTGTTTACCGATGCCAATAACTTTACAACCTATGGCATGAACAGAGAACCATATACCGGTTTCTTTGGCTTCACAAAGGATGAAACTCATAAACTTCTGGATGACTGTGGACTTTCTGATAAGGAAAATGATGTTAAGGAATGGTATGACGGCTACAGATTCGGCAAGAAACATATCTATTGTCCATGGAGTCTTATTAGCTACTGTGATGAAGCTCTTCACGGCTCTACTGACAAACCTCAGCAATTCTGGGTTAATACCAGCGGCAACGACCTTATCACTATGTTTACTGACAACAGTATGGAAGCCCACAATGCAGAGAATATAGATAAACTGCAAAAACTGATGGAAGGTGAGAATGTTGATATCAGTTTAATGGAATTTACTACCTGTCCTGACTTAAGAGTTGGAGTAAGCTTTGATGTATTTATGACACTGATGCTGCATACAGGATATGTAACTTTTGCAGAATGTTCAGATACAATCGATAAGGTTACTTTAAGAATTCCAAATCAGGAAGTTCTGTACTGTTTTAACAAGAAGCGAGAGCTTCTTTTTGGAGAGAATAATCCATACTGGTACAATCAGACGCTAAGTCTTGTGGATTTACTCATGGCAAATAAGACTGATGAAGCACAGGCTTTAATCAGCTCCATGCTAAAAGAGTTTTTAAGTATCAGAAATACCGGAGATGAGCTCTACTACCATGGTTTCATGATTGGCATTCTTGGGTTGGCAGCAGCAACAAAAAATTTTGAGTATCACGAGGAAATCGAAACAGGAACCGGTTTTTCAGATATTGTCATTGATAGCTTTGATAACAAAACAGCCTGCATCTTAGAGCTGAAAAAGACAGAAAAACTTGAAGACTGCTATGATGCAGCTCAGACTGCAACTAAGCAGATAATCCAAAAGGATTATGCCTCAAAATTTATATCCAGAAGATATAAGAAGGTCTATGGAATCGGTATCGGCTTTGCCAAAAAGAGCTGTGAAATTGTTTCTTTAGGAAACCTTGTCGAAAAAGTCTGTTAATCAGTAAATCATAAAGAAAATAAAAAAGCCTTTAAATCTAAAGGCTTTTTCAGAAGGAAATTCTAGATAGTAATTGTTTCAAGATCTTCTGGAACAAAGATATTTCCATTGAAATAGTGTCTTCCTTCCTCTAGATAAAGTTCTTTTCTGTTTTTGATATTCTTCTCTTCAGTGTGGTAGAGAATGATGTTCTTTACATTCAGTTCAGTAGCCAGTTCACAGGCATCCTTAACTGTGGAATGGTGTTTTTCATATGGCTTGAAGATATCTGCTTGAGAATACAGACAGAAAGCTTCGTGCATCAGCCATTCTGCATCTCTTGCCATGTCCTTTATCGAGTCGTTGCAAGGCTCGTCACCGCAGCAGACCAGTTTCTTTCCGTCAAGTGCAAAGCCGAACTGCTTGGTCTTGGTTGAGTGGATATCAAAGAAAGTAACATCGTGGTTGCAGATTTTTACAGTTTCTCTGTCTGTAACAGGAATCAGCTGCAGGGATTTGCCGACGAATTTAAAATCCTTTTCTAAAAGCAGCATCTTGGCAAGCTCATAGATGGTTTTGATTACTTCATCATGACCGTACACACGAACAACGCCGTCAAAGGTTTTCTCTCGTGATTTCTGACAGATAAGTCTGCTCAGCCAGACCATACCGATAATATGATCAATATGAGTGTGGGTAACAAATATATCGTTAACCTCTTTCCAGTCGGTTCCGGTATGTTTTAACTGACGCATGATGGTATTTCCACCGCCGGCATCTACCAGAAAATTACCGTTTGAATCCTTCAGAATAAAACAGGTGTTGTAGACTTCTGTGGTAAAGGCATTTCCTGTTCCTAATAGGGTAATATCCATGTGTTCACCTTCTGTTTTTTTGTTATTCGATGTATTATCGCATATTCAGCTTAAAACTCTACTTTAATGCGATTTGTATCTGGAATTACGGCGTTTTCTGTGACGCAACAGCCGATAAACCAGATTTTAACGCCGGCTTTGACAGCTGCTCTGAATGCAGTTTCAAATTCAGGATGAATCCTTCCGTTAGGACGTACTTCTGTAACCTTGGGCATCTGAATGACGAAGTCTAGAGCACACATATATCCATGCTTTTGAGCCTCAATCAGTTCATAAATGTGTTTTACACCACGCAATGTAGGTGCATCCGGAAAGTATCCTATACAGTCCTCTTCAAGTGTACAGCCTTTGACTTCGACAAGGTATTTCTGTGAACCTTTTTCCAGATAGAAGTCTATTCTGGAGTTGCCGTACCGGTATTCTGGCTTTACCATATCGAATTTTACTGCAAGCCATTCCTTCATTACCTGATTTGGTGCCTGACTGTCGATATTTACCAGTCCTAGTCCTGCTTTTTCAACGGCAATAAGATCATACTGAGTTTTCCGCTCAGGATTGTCTGATTTTGTCAGTACAACTTTAGAGTGAGGCAGAAGCAGTTCTCTGCAGCGACCGGTATTTTTGACATGGACGGTTTCTGTCTTTCCGTTTAAAAGAACTTTTGCAATAAATCGGTTTGGGCGTTCAAGAAAGACTGCTTCAACTGTATTATCGTAGAGCATGTTTTTTTCTCCTGTCTGTCTCGATAAGAATGTTAGCAGATTCTTCTGTATCCTAGTATGTGCCGAAAGGCTTTTCTTTTGTTTCCAGAGGCATTGTCAATGTTTCATTGGCAACAGCTGATTACCGACTTGAATTTTAAGGATAAAAAATTTACAAAATAATTAAAAAAACATGATAAAATAACGTGCCTTTTGTGTGGGTACATGAAAGGTAAATTAATACTCAGTGAGTATGATTTTTTATTTTTTTTAGAAAACGCACACTGTTTGTCAACGTCCATGACTGGGTGCCATTATTATGGTTAGTCAGGCGGAACAGTGGAGGCTTAACCCTAATTTAGAGGATATTTAATATGTCTACCATCACTATGCGCGATATGCTACAGGCTGGCGTTCACTTCGGTCACCAAACCCGTTACTGGAATCCTAAAATGAAGCAGTACATCTTTGGTGCTCGCAACGGCATTCACATCATCAACCTAGAGAAGACTGTTGAGTGCTACGAGTCAGCATTGAACTTCCTAAGCAGCACTGTTGCTCACAAGGGTAAGGTTCTATTTGTTGGTACCAAGCGCGCAGCAAGCGATAAAGTAGGTCCTGCAGCAACTGCATGTGGTCAGTTCTATGTTGATCACCGTTGGTTAGGCGGTATGTTAACCAACTGGAAGACCGTTCGTCAGTCAATCAAGCGTCTAAAGGAATTAGAGGCTCAGACTCAGGATGGCACTTTCGATAAGTTAACTAAGAAAGAAGCATTACTACGTACCCGTGAGCTTGAGAAGTTAAACCGTTCATTAGGCGGTATCAAGGATATGGGTGGTCTACCAGACGCATTATTCGTAATCGATGCTGAAGTAGAGCACATCGCTATCAAAGAAGCTAACAACCTAGGTATTCCAGTTGTTGCTATCGTTGATACTAACTCAAACCCAGACGGCGTAAATTACGTAATTCCTGGTAACGACGACGCTATCCGCGCTGTTGACTTATACCTGAAGGGCGCAGTTGAGACCATCAACGCTGCTCGTTCACAGGTTGTAAATCAGGAAAAGGCTGAAGTAGCTGAAGCTGCTAGCGAAGAAGCTGCAAAGGCTGAATAAGTTTGATTGGATCTTTAATTTAGATCTAGATGCTATGGCGCAGGTTGCGTCATAGATTACGTGAACTTTTATAAGGCCGGTTTTATCCGGCCTTTTACAGATTTAAGAGGAATAAAACATGGCTACCGTAACCGCTGCTATGGTTAAAGAACTACGTGACGCTACTGGCGCAGGTATGATGGACTGTAAGAAGGCTTTAGTTGCTGCTGACGGCAACATGCAGGCTGCTATTGACGCAATGCGTAAGAGCGGTGCTGCTAAGGCTGCTAAGAAGGCTGGTCGTACTGCTGCTGAAGGTGTTATCACTGTTGCTCAGAACGGCAACAAGATTGCTTTAGTTGAAGTAAACTCAGAGACCGATTTCTGCGCAAAGAATGCAGAGTTCGTTGAGTTTGCTCAGAAGGTTGCTGACGTTGCTCTTGCAAACAGCATTTCTGACATTGAGGCTTTAAAGAACGCTCAGTTAGATGGTCAGACTGTTGCTGAAGGTTTAACTGCTTTAGTTGCTAAGATCGGTGAGAATCTACAGGTTCGTCGTGTTTCATTAGTTAACGCAAATGCTGATGAGACTGTTGGTGTATACGTTCACTCAAACAAGCGCATCGGTGTTGCTGTTGTTCTTAAGGGTGGCGATACCGAGACTGCTAAGCACGTTGCTATGCACGTATGTGCTGCTAAGCCTCAGTTCGTTAAGCCAGAGGATGTATCAGCAGACGTTGTTGAGCACGAGCGTCAGGTTCAGATCGAGATCGCTATGAACTCAGGCAAGCCACAGAACATCGCTGAGAAGATGGTTGAAGGCCGTATGAAGAAGTTCACCGGTGAAGTTTCTCTAACCGGTCAGCAGTTCGTTATGAACCCAGAAGTTACCGTTGGTCAGATGCTGAAAGAGAAGGGCGCTGACGCTGTTTCATTCGTTCGTCTAGAGGTTGGCGAGGGAATCGAGAAGCAGGTTGTTGATTTCGCAGCTGAGGTTCAGGCTCAGGTTGCAGCCGCACAGAAGTAATTTGGCGGAGTAAACAAATAATGTCTTCGGAGCAGAAAAGTAACGTTCGTAGAATTCTACTTAAGATTTCAGGTGAAGCCTTAAGTGGAGATACTGGTTTTGGAATTGATCCTGCTGTTCTATCTCAGACTGCAAAGGCAATCAGAGAAGTTCAGAAAAAGGGTGTTCAGACCGTATTGGTAATTGGTGGCGGAAATATTTTCCGCGGAGCTGCATTACAGAAAGCAGGTTTTGACAGAGTTTCAGGCGACCAGATGGGGATGCTTGCAACTATCATGAACGGACTTGCAATGAGAGAGGAATTAAAGTCTCAGGGTGGCAAGTGTGTACTTATGAGTGCATATGGAATTCCATCTATTACGGCTCAGTACAGTGCAACAGAAGGTCGTGACCTGCTAAACCAGGGGTACAGCCTGATTGTTGCCGGAGGTACTGGTTCTCCTTTCTTTACAACTGATACAGCTGCTGTTTTACGAGCAATTGAACTTCAATGCTCTGAAGTTTTAAAAGCTACCAAGGTTGATGGTATTTACACGGCAGATCCTGTAAAAGACAAGAGTGCTACCAAGTTTGATGCTCTAACCTTTGATGAGGTTATTTCTAAACAATTAGAAGTGATGGACCTCACTGCTTTTGCATTAGCACGTGAACATCACATGCCAATTAGAGTATTCTCTATGAATAAACCTGGTGCATTTGATAAGGCTGCAATTGGTGAAGCCGAAGGAACTGTGGTTAGCGATTAAGGAGTTTATATAAATGTTAAATGACGTTCATAAAAATGCAGAAGCTCGTATGAACAAGGCTGTTGAGTCTTTAGATGTACGCCTATCAAAGATTCGTACCGGACGTGCTCAGCCAGCTTTACTTGACGGTATTATGGTTGATTACTACGGCAGCCAGACCCCATTACGTCAGGTAGCACAGATCAATGTTGAAGATGCCCGTACTCTTAAGTTAAGCGTATTCGACAGAAACGCAATCAAGGCAGTTGAAAAGGCAATTCAGCAGTCAGAATTAGGTTTAAATCCTGTTGTTGCAGGTGTTGAAATCCGTGTACCTCTACCTCCATTAACCGAAGAGCGTCGTAAAGAGCTGGTTAAGATCGTTAAGAACGAAGTAGAGCAGTCAAAGGTAGAAATTCGTAACATCCGTCGTGATGCTAATGCAGAAGTAAAAGACCTTCAGAAGAATAAAGAGATTTCTGAGGATGATCAGCGTTCTGCAGAAGAAAAGATCCAGAAGCTAACTGATGCTTCAATCAAGAAGACTGATGATCTTCTGGCAGCAAAACAGAAAGAGTTAATGGAAATTTAATTCATCTGTATGCCGATTAGTCCAAATACTCCGGGGAGCTTAACTGCTCCTCGTCATTTAGCCATTATTATGGATGGAAATGGTCGATGGGCACAATCTCGCGGAAAACAGCGAGTAAGTGGTCATCAAGAGGGTGCTAATGCTGTTAGACGAGTTATCACTGAGTGTGCAAAGATGGGAGTTAAGGAATTAACTCTTTTTGCATTTTCTAGTGAGAACTGGAAACGACCTTCAATGGAAGTTAACGCCCTTATGACCCTGTTTGTCCAGGCTATCCGCAAAGAAAGCAAAAATCTTTTAGATAACGGAATCCGTACCAGAATTGCTGGCGATATTTCCCGTTTTCCAAAAATTCTTCAGACTCAGATTAAAAAGCTTGAAAAATTAACTGCAGACTGTGATGTCATGAAACTTAACATCGCTGCAAACTATGGTGGCCGCTGGGATATCCTTCAGGCATGCAAAAAACTTATGCACACGTGTTCGGATGAGTCACTGGATATTGACGCTATAACTGAAGAGCAGTTTACCGAGCAGCTTGATATCATCTCTGATGTTGATCTGATGATCAGAACCGGCGGGGAGCAGAGAATCAGTAATTTCCTGTTATGGCAGGCAGCATATGCTGAGCTGTTTTTCTCAGATACTCTGTGGCCGGATTTCGGCAAAGAAGATTTAATTCAGGCCTTTACTTTTTTCAATAGCAGAGAGCGTCGTTTCGGCATGACCTCTGCTCAGGTACAAAAAAAGGATAATCAATAATGTTAACAAGAATCTGTACAGCTGTTGTCCTGATTGTGGCCGTACTTGCATGGCTGTTTAAGGCTGATTATGCAATTTATGCCATGGGCTGTCTGTTTATGTATGCTGTAGGTGCTTATGAAATGGGCCCTCTGTTAGGCTACAAGAGCAGAATTCCTTTCATTCTGATTTCATGTATCTGTGCAGTTCTGTCCTTTATTGCCGTTGGCAATCCTGGAAATTTTATCAATACAGGCATTCCTTCAACCGCGCAGTACATCACTGTCGCAGGTATGATTGTCTGGATAGGCTGTTTACCTTTATTGATAAAATATCCACATAATACTGGATGGCATAAGAATCTTATTTTAAACACCATTATTGGTATTCTGCTTCTGGTTCCATTTCTGATGGGACTCCTGATTTTAAGAGCCAGTGAGTATGCAACCAATAATCTTGCAGGCTCATTCCTGGTTTTAAGTGTAATGGCTCTGGTCTGGTGTGCAGATTCCGGTGCTTACTTTACAGGTTATTTCCTGGGTAAGCACAAGATGCTGCCTAATGTAAGTCCTAAAAAGACTGTTGAAGGTCTTATCGGAGGCCTTGTTACCGCACTAATCGGCATGTACATTTTCATGCAGATGGGCTGGTTCGGTCAGTACGCAGACAACAAGTTTGCCTTAACCTGTGCCTGTGTGGCTGCAATCGTGTTCTCTGTAATCGGTGATCTTGTGGAGAGTATGCTCAAGAGAATCGTTGGTATCAAGGATTCAGGCAAAATCTTCCCAGGCCACGGAGGCATGCTTGATCGTATTGATTCACAGCTTGCTGCCATTCCTGTATTTCTGACAGTCATCTGGCTGGTAAGCGGGGAGTTACGTTAGTATGAAAAGTGTTACTCTTTTAGGTGCTACCGGTTCAATCGGAACCTCAACTCTTGATGTAATCAGAAGACACAAGGATGAATTCTGTTTGCACGGAATTGTTGCAAATTCATCTGTCGACAAGACTATTGAGATTATCAGGGAATTTAAGCCACAGAGAGTTGCTCTTGCAGATACTCTTGCCTGCAAGAAACTTCAGGAAGAGCTGAAAAAGCAGAATCTGTTTGCTGAGGTGCTTGAAGGTCAGAAGGGTGTTGAGGAATTATCCGGTGACGGTGCTGCAGAGATAGTTGTAGCCGCAATTGTCGGTGCTGCAGGACTCAAGCCAATTCTTGCTGCTGTAAAGACAGGCTGTATTGTTGCACTTGCCAACAAAGAATCTCTGGTTATGTCTGGTAAGATTTTCTTTGAAGAGTCCAAGAAATACGGTGCAAAGATTCTTCCTGTAGACAGCGAGCACAGTGCTATTTTCCAGTGTCTTCCTTATGAGTTGCAGACCAACCTTGGTTTCTGTGATTTAAAGAAGGCAAATGTTTCAAAGATTCTTTTAACAGGTTCTGGCGGCCCATTCAGAGATACTCCGTTAGCAGAGCTTCCATCAGTTACCCCAAAGCAGGCCGTAGCTCATCCAGTATGGTCAATGGGTCCTAAGATCTCTGTTGATTCAGCCACCATGATGAATAAGGGACTTGAGTTTATTGAGGCTCGTTACCTGTTCAATGCAACAGACGAGGATATCAAGGTTGTTATTCATCCTCAGTCAGTTATTCACTCCATGGTTGCCTATACCGACGGTGCTGTTCTGGCCCAGATGGGACAGCCGGATATGAGAACTCCAATTGCTGTGGCAATGGGATTCCCTGAGAGAATTGAATCCGGTGTTGCTCCTCTTGATTTTGAAAAGCTGGGAGAGCTTACCTTCAGAGCTCCTGATTATGACAGATATCCTTGTCTGAAGCTTGCAATGCAGGCAAGTGTGAGTGGACAGGGTGCAACCACAGCTCTTAATGCCGCCAATGAAATTGCGGTAGAGGCCTTCCTTAAGGAAAAAATCAGATATACAGACATCGCAGTCGTTGTGGAGAAGGTTTTAAATACCTTCGGTTCACCAGAACTTAAGACTGTGGATGAGGTTATGAACGCTGATTCTCAGTCAAGAGAGATTGCTATACAGGCTGTTAAGGAGCTGGCTAATGGTTAACTTTATAGGCGGTATCTTTTACTTCCTGCTAGCTCTGGGAATACTGGTTACCATTCATGAGCTTGGTCATTTTCTGGCTGCTCGAGCCTGTAAGGTTAAGGTCCTGCGTTTTTCGCTGGGCTTTGGTCCTGTTATTTACAAGAAAACCGGAAAGGATGGCTGTGAATATGCTGTAAGCGCTATTCCTCTGGGCGGCTACGTTAAGATGGAAGGCGAGAACAATCCGGCTCAGGGTGATAAACTTATGCCTTCAAATGAAGGTCTGTCACCTGATTCCTTTAAGGCAAAGCCTGTATGGCAGAGAGCCATTATTATTTTTGCCGGGCCTTTCTTCAACATTGCTCTGGCTGTTATTCTTTTTACCATCGTCAATATGTCAGGTATTTCCGAGCGTTATGCTGTGGTTGGAGATGTTGCTCCTATGTCTATCGCTCAGGAAGCTGGCTTTAAGACTTTCGACCGTATTGAGACAGTTGAAGGCAAGAGCATTGAGACCTGGTCAGACTTTGTATATACCCTTGTTGAATATACTGGTTCCAACAAGATTCTTGATGTTGTTGTCAAATCTGATATGGGAAAGGGGGCAGCCCGTACACTGCCGCTTTCTTTAAAGGATTTTACCCTCAATCGTAATGAGTCTCCTCTGGATGTTTTAGGGCTTAAGATCTGTTTTGGAAATATCACCAATACCCTAGGGGCAGTGGTTAAAAATTCTCCTGCAGATAAAGCAGGCCTTAAAGTTGGTGATAAAATTGTACTGATTGATGGACAGGAAGTTGATTCCTGGTTCAGAATTCAGGAAAGCATCGCCGATTCAGAATGCAGACCAATGGAACTTGTGGTTGAGCGTGACGGTGTAAAATACAGTGCGATCGTTGTCCCAGAATTAAAAAATAACTCAAAAGCTAAAAAAGCCAAACCATTTGTAGGTATAGCCGCAAAAGTGGAACCTCTTGAAGGTCTGAGCCGCATGGTATCATATGGTCCTGTGGAGGCTTTTGGGAAAGCCATAAAAGATGCTGCCAGCATGTCAAAGCTGGTTGTCGTGTCTGCGTATAAGCTGATTAACGGAAGCATCTCTGCTGACAACATTTCCGGTCCGATTGCCATTGCAAAAGGTGCTCAGGAAAGTGCTCAGTTTGGCCTGATTATCTTTATAAGTTTTTTGGCTGCTATTAGTGTAAACTTAGGTATCCTGAATTTAATTCCGATTCCTGTTTTGGATGGCGGTCAGCTTTTATTTTTAGCCTATGAGGCAATTATGCACAGAGAGCCTAGTGCCAGAACTCAGGCTTTTCTAACTTCAATAGGCGCAGCGGTATTATTGACCCTGACAGTTTTTGCAGTCTTTAATGACATAAAAGGTTTATAACTTTCTAAACAAACACAATGGTTTTAAGATGAGATCTCATTTATCTATAAAAATCGCAAGCCTAAGTCTTGCAGTAGCATCAGTATTAGGTGTTTCATCCTCTGCATTTGCAGCCGGTGATCCTGTTATCAGCGATATTCAGGTCAGGGGCCTGAACCGTGTAACCAAGGGCGCTGTTCTGCTTGCTCTTCCTGTTAAGGAAGGTGATGTCATGTCTCAGGAGAATACAGCTCTTGCCATGCAGAGACTGTATGCTACAGGCGAATTTGATGAGGTTAAGCTGTCTCGTGACGGTAACACCTTCATCGTAACCGTTCAGGAAAGACCTACTGTTGGTGCGATTGATTTTTCAGGTAACGTAAACATCAAGAAAGATGATCTTCAGAAGGTTATTGAAGATCAGGGCATCCGCATTGGTGAGCCTCTGAATAATCAGGCTTTAAATACCATTGAAAAGTCTTTAGAGGATTTCTACCACTCATCAGGTATGTATCAGGCCTCTGTAAAGGCTGTAATTACCCATCTGCCACGTAACCGTGCCGATATCAAGATTGAGATTATTGAAGGCAAGGCTGCCGAGATTCAGCAGATTAACATTGTGGGTAATAATTCCTTCCCTGAGGATGTACTTTTAGCTCAGATGGAACTGCGTGATGATGTTCCATGGTGGAACTTCATGGCTAATACCAAGTACAACGGACAGAAGTTCCGAGCTGATCTTGAATCTCTAAAATCCTTCTACATGGACAGAGGTTATGTTAACTTCAAGATTGATTCCACCTCTGTAGAACTTACTCCTGACAAGAAGGGTATCTATCTGACTATTGCCATCAACGAGGGTGAACAGTACAAGATTTCCGGCACCTCTGTAAGAGGTGATACTCTCAAGTATGGTGATGAGCTGGTTAAGGCTGTAACCATTGAGCAGGGTGAAATCTACAATCAGCGCAAGATTACCGAGAATGAGAAGACTCTTGCTTCAATCATGGGTAAGTACGGTTATGCAAATACTGAGGTTAAGGCTTTCCCTGTATACAATGACAAGGACAAGACAGTTGAGCTTCAGTTCAATGTAATGCCAGGCAAGCGTGTGCATGTATCACAGGTATTTATCAGCGGTAATGATAATACCGATGATACCGTTATCAGACGTGAACTGCGCCAGATGGACGGTTCATGGCTGTCATCAGAAGCTCTGGATGTTTCTAAGAAGCGTCTGGACAGAACCGGTTACTTCGAGTCAGCAGAGCTAACCACAGAGAAGGTTGGTGGCTCAGATGATACTGTAAACGTTAATACCAAGATTAAAGAGAGACCTACAGGTTCTATTTCCGGCGGTATCGGTTTCGGTACTGACTCTGGTCTGACCATTCAGGCAGGTATCTCTCAGAGCAATCTGTTCGGCTGGGGTACTCAGGGCGCTATCAATGCCTATGAGAACAAGTACCGTAAGCACATGGAGGTTTCCTACACCGATCCTTACTTCACCGTTGATAACGTAAGCTTAGGTGGCAAGGTATTCCTGGATAACTACTACGGTGCAGATGACGCCGATGTTATCGACTATACCAACAAGACCATCGGTGCTTTCGGCTATATCGGCTACCCACTGTCAGAGACTCTGTCTATCAACTACAGCCTGGGTATTGAGCGTAACCGAATCAGGAACAACGGCCTTGATTTCCAGCAGGGTGATGTGTTCTTCAATATGTACGGAAAGGACGGTCAGAAGGCTGTAGACTTTGTTAACTACAAGGCAGGTGTTGATCTGACCCGTAATACTCTGAATCAGAAGGTATTCCCAACTGACGGTTCAAGACAGGTTCTGTCTTTAATGATCACTACTCCAAATTCAGATATTCATTACTACAAGGCAACTGCTGAGACCTTCCATTTCTTCCCTCTGAATACCTATAAGGACTATGTTTTTTCCATCAGAGGTAAGACCGGCTACGGTAATGGTTACAGAGACAAGAACGGCACCAAGGAAATTATGCCTTTCTTCGATAACTTCTCACTGGGTGGTTCTGAGTGGCTAAGAGGCTTCAAGCGTAATTCCATTGGTCCTCGTGCTATCTACAAGAACAAGACAACCGGTGCCTGGTACGAGTCAAGCAACTCTATCGGCGGTAACGCTTTCTGGGCTGCCACTGCAGAAATTATTTTCCCAACTCCTCTTGTAGCAGAGGCCTACAAGAACAGTATCAGAACCTCACTGTTCTTTGATGCTGGTTCTCTATGGGATTCACGTTCAAGCATGTATTCGTATGACTATTCATCACCAAGCAAGTACAGAACTTCTGCTGGTATTTCTTTAGTATGGATGTCACCTTTAGGCCCTCTATCCTTCAACATTGCAAAGCCAATCAAGAAGTACGACGGCGACGATACACAACAGTTTAATTTCAATATTGGTAGCACCTTCTAAAACAGGGAGATTATTAAAATGTTAAAAAAACTAGCTATTGCTACTGCACTTACTTTTGCATTAACCCAGGTTTCATTTGCTGAAGACAAGGCTCCTGCTGCAGCTGAGTCTCACAATATTTCAATCGCTGTAGTAAATGTTCCTCTAATCATGTCAGAACTTCCTCAGGCTAAGGTTGAGGCTGAGAAGCTACAGAAAGAGTTTGGTCCAAGAAAGGCTGAATTAGACAAGATTCAGGAGCAGGGCGTAAAGCTGGAGCAGGAATTAAAGACTGCTAAAGATTCAAGAGCTACTGAGATTCACCGTAAGCTTGCTTCTTTAAAGTCAGAGTTTGATCTGAAGGCTCAGGCTCTGCAGGAAGACTCTCAGAAGAAACAGAGAGAGGCTGAGGTTCAGTTAGGTCGTATTGTTCAGGAAGCTATTGACCGTATCGCTAAAGAGCGTGGCATTGATTTAGTTGTTCGCGGCGAGACTGTTGTATACGCTACTGATGCTGTAAATATTTCTAAGGAAGTTATTGAGCGCGCTTCAAAGTTAAAGCCAGTAAAGAAATAATATTTACATAAATAGGTTTCCTAATGTTATTAAAAGATATCGCTGATAAGATTGGCGCACAGCTTATTGGAGATGGCAACATCGACATCAAGGCTGTAGCCAACCTTAAGACAGCTAAAGAAGATGAAATCAGTTTTCTCTCAGATCCAAAATACAGAGCTGTTCTGTCAGAGAGTAAGGCTGGTGCTGTAATCCTAAAACAGGCTGATGTTGAACATGCCAAGGGAGCTGCTTTGGTCCTGGATGATCCTTATGTTGGATTTGCCAAGGTTGCTCAGCTTTTGGACTCAACTCCTGCCGTATGCGAAGGAATTCATCCAACAGCAGTTGTTGATGCTACTGCAGTGCTTGGTCAGAATGTTGCATTAGGACCTGGTGTTCACGTACAGAAGGGTGCCGTTATCGGTAACAATGTACAGCTTGGTGCAAATGTTGTCATCGGACCTAATGCCAAGATAGGTGATAACACCAAGATTTATCCAAATGTAAGTGTCTATCATGACTGTCAGATCGGAGCAAACTGTCTTATTCAGTCTGGAGCCGTAATTGGATCTGACGGTTTCGGTTACGCTAATGAGCGTGGAGAGTGGATCAAGATCCCTCAGACCGGCAGAGTTATTATCGGCAACCGTGTTGAAATAGGTGCCTGCACCTGTATCGACAGAGGCGCAATTGATGATACTGTGATTGCAGACAATGTAATTATTGACAATCTGTGTCAGATTGCTCATAACGACAGAATCGGTTATGGAACCGCTATTGCTGGTCAGACCACAATTGCAGGCTCAGTAACCATCGGTAAATACTGCATTATTGGTGGTACCTCCGTAATTAACGGTCACATCGAACTGTGTGACGGGGTTACCCTGACCGGCAGTACTGCCTGCATGAGAGGCATTGACAAGCCAGGTGTTTATTCATCAGTTATTCCTGCAACAACTAACAAGGAATGGCGTCTGAATACATCAAGATTTTTGCATATCAATGATATGTACCATAGAATCGCAGCTCTTGAGGCTAAGTTAAAGGCCTTAACAGAACAAGAAGAAAAATAATTAAATTTATTGGGGGAAAAAGTGACTGATATCGTTGAAAGTGCACATACCTTAAATGTAGAAGAGATCATGAATCTGTTACCTCACAGATATCCATTCCTGATGGTTGACAGAGTTCTAGACTATTCTATCGATGGTGAAAGAAAGACTCTTAAGGCAGTAAAGAATGTTTCATTTAATGAGCCATTCTTTCAGGGCCACTTCCCTGGTAAGCCAATTCTTCCTGGTGTTCTGATCCTTGAAGCTATGGCTCAGGCTACAGGCATTCTTGCTTTTACAATGGTTGGTAAGCCAAAAGAGGGTGAATTATATTATTTTGCAGCAATTGACAATGCTCGTTTCAAGCGTCCGGTTGTACCTGGTGATCAGCTGATTCTTGACGTTGAATACTTCAAGGAGAGACGTGGTATTGCCTCATTCAGCGGTGTTGCAACTGTTGATGGAAAGGTGGTTTGTACTGCAGACCTGATGTGTGCAAGACACTAATTTTTAGTAAGGTGTATTACATTGACTGAATCAACTGGAATTATTGACCCAAGCGCAAAAATTGGTCCAGATGTAGTTTTAGGTAAAAATGTAACTATACGCGAAAATGTAATCATCGAAGGTAACGTTACCATTGGCGATGATTGTATTTTTGAGCCTTTTTCTATTATCAGAGGTCCAACCACCATTGGAAAGGGAAATCATTTCTACCAGTTCTGTTCCATTGGTGAAGGCTGTCAGGATCTTAAATACGCCGGAGAGCCAACAACTCTGACCATTGGTGACAATAATGTCATCAGAGAGCATGTTTCAATGCACAGAGGTACTGTTCAGGGCAGAGGAACCACTACTGTCGGTTCTAATAACCTGTTCATGATCAACACTCATATAGCTCACGACTGTGTGATTGGAGATAACTGTATCTTCTCAAACAATGCCACTCTGGCTGGTCACGTAGTAATTGATGACTGGGTAGTGTTCGGTGGTCTTGCAGCAATTCACCAGTTCGGTAGAGTTGGCTGTCACGCTATGGTTGGCGGTATGGCTGCACTGAATATGGATGTTCCTCCATATGTTATGGCTGCAGGTCATTACGCTAAGCCTTTCGGAATCAATAAGCGTGGTCTTCAGAGAAGAGGCTTCTCTGATGAGGCAATTTCAGCAATCTTCAAGTCATATATGCTTCTGTACAAGAAACATCTTCCTCTTGAAGAAGCTATTGTTGAAATTGAGAAAATTGCAGAAGAGTTTGCAGAAGTAAAACCTCTTGTCGACTTCCTGAAGGATCATGGTAGAGGAATCGTTCGCTAATGCCTGTAAGTGAGAATCCACATCTGTATGCACTATTAGCCGGAGAAAGCTCCGGCGATACTCTTGGTGCGGGTCTTATGATGGCAATAAAGCGCAGAGACCCTCAGGCCCAGTTTATCGGCATTGGCGGTCCTAAGATGATTCATCAGGGACTGGTTACATCCTTTAAAATGGATGAGCTGTCAGTGATGGGATTCTTTGAGGTCCTCTCCAAGCTTCCAAAGATTCTGAGCATCAGAAAAAAAATCATCAGGATTCTGCTTAAGGCCAAACCTTGTATTTTTATCGGTATCGATCTGCCTGATTTTAATCTTCACGTGGAGATGAAATTAAAGCAGGCCGGTATCCCAACCGTTCATTACGTAAGTCCATCTGTATGGGCCTGGCGAGAGAAACGTGTAGATAAAATCAAGAAAGCCTGTGATGAGATTCTTGCTCTGCTTCCTTTTGAGAAGCCTTGGTATGCCCAGAGAAATATGCCTTGTACCTATGTTGGACATACTCTGGCAAACTCCATTCCTCTTTCAATTGATCCTAAAGTCTGTCGCGAAAGGATCTGTCTGCAGAAGACAAGCGTTGAACCCGTAAAAGACAAGGTTATGGCAATTCTTCCGGGATCACGCAGAGGCATGATCTCAAGGATGCTGCCTATTTACGCCCATACTGCAAGAATAATCAAGAAGAAGCTTCCTGATACCGTATTTATCTGTACTGTACCGAATTATGCTCTGGCAAGTATGGTTAAGGATATATGGCTTGAGGTTGCTCCTGATTTATCGATTACGGTTTATGTGGGCAATACCCAGGATGCAATTGCTTCAGCGGATGCTGTGCTTTTAACCTGCGGTACCATTGCTCTTGAAACCATGCTGCTCAAGACACCTTTTACCGTTGCGTACAAGGTTAGCTCCTTATCAGCTCTGATTGCCAAAAAACTTCTGAAAATCAATGTGTTTTCACTACCTAACCTGATTGCAGGCCGAAAGGTGGTAAAGGAGTTTATTCAGGATGATTGTACTCCACAGGCACTGGCCGACGAGATGTACAAACTTTTAGTCTACGATAACATTCTGATGAAGAAAGAATTTGAAAATATCCATCAGAGTATGCGCTGCAATTCTGATGAGCTGGCATGCGATGCTGTTTTCAAAATCATCAACCGTACTTATGACTCCACTCCAAATCTTGAGAGTGTAGCTTCTATGCAGACTCCAGAGTATTCTGCTCCTGAAATTTCAGAGAGCCTTCAGACGGATGGTTCTGCAACTGAAGAGACATCTGAAGCTAAATCAGAATAAGAAGTTCCTTTCTAATGGCAAAAATAGTATTAGAACCTTTTGTTTATCCAATTGATCCTGCGGTTTTCAAAGTCTGCGGGGTTGATGAGGCCGGTCGTGGTCCACTGATGGGTAATGTTGTAGCAGCCTGTGTTGTGCTTGATCCTGCCAACCCTATTGAAGGTCTTAATGATTCAAAACAGCTGTCTGAAAAAAAGCGTGATGCGCTGGAGCCTCTGATTAAGGAAAAAGCTCTTGCCTATGGCGTTGGACAGTGCACTCCTCAGGAAATTGACACAATGAATATTCTCAATGCATCTCTGGAAGCTATGCGCAGAGCCTACGAGAATATGGCTTTAAAGTGTGATCTGATGCTGGTTGACGGCAATAAGGTTCCACGAAATATGGGAATAAACACACAGGCCGTGGTGAAGGGCGATGCACGTGTTGCTGAAATTGCCGCAGCATCAATTCTTGCCAAGGTTGAGCGTGATCGACAGATGTATGAGCTGGATAAACAGTATCCTGAGTATCTGTTTGCCAAACACAAGGGCTACCCAACCAAGGCCCATTTGGAGCTTTTAGAAAAACTTCCTCTTCTTGACTGCTATCGTAAAAGCTACGGCCCTGTTAAGAAAATTCTGATGGCTAATGACGATCTGGATGAATTTTCACTAAATTGATCTGTATCAATATTTTGAGCAAATCGATTTTTGTAGTAAAATTTACAACTAGTCTATCTGAATAGTACCCAATGAGGTTTACATCGTAGTGATGAACATTAATTATTTAGAGTTTGAGCAGCCAATTGCCGATCTGCTGGCTCACATTGAAGAGTTAAAGCGTTTAAGCTCAGACTCAAGCTCAAGTGTTGATTTAACAACTGAATTAAATCAGTTAGAGAAAAAGAATCTAGAACTGACAAAGAAGATTTTCTCTTCTTTATCGGACTGGCAGATTTCACAGCTGTCACGTCATCCAATGCGTCCATATACCATGGATTACATTGAAAGAATTTTTACTGACTATCACGAGCTTGCAGGTGACCGTGCCTTTGCTGATGACAAGGCTATTATCGGCGGTCTTGCACGTCTTAACGGTCAGAGCGTTATGGTAATCGGTCATCAGAAAGGCCGTGATATCAAGGAACGTACTCTGCGCAATTTCGGTATGCCTCGCCCAGAAGGCTATCGCAAGGCTATGAGACTTATGAAGCTTGCAGAGAAGTTCAATATTCCTGTAATTACCTTTATTGATACTCCAGGTGCATATCCTGGTGTTGGTGCTGAGGAACGTTCTCAGGCTGGCGCTATTGCAGAGAGCTTAAAGCTGATGTCAGATCTTAAGGTTCCCGTAATCTGTACTGTTATCGGTGAAGGTGGTTCTGGCGGTGCTCTGGCAATCGGTGTCGGTGACAGAGTTAATATGCTTCAGTACTCAACCTATTCAGTTATCTCTCCAGAAGGCTGTGCTTCTATTCTGTGGAAGTCTGCAGATAAGGCTTCATTAGCTGCTGAGGCTATGAACATTACTGCTCACAGAATTAAGGATCTGGGTTTAATTGATAACGTTGTAACCGAGCCTTTAGGTGGCGCTCACCGTAATTACGATGAGGTTGCTGAGAGTCTGAAACAGCGTCTTGAGGTTGATCTTGCAGAGCTGCAGAATCTGCCTGCCGAGAGCCTGTTAGAGCAGCGTTACGCTCGTTTAATGAAGTACGGATATTGTTAAAAGAAAAAGCCGAGCAGGTTGTAACTGAACTTGCTCAAAAAATCATTTCTTCAATCGGTCCATCCAAACTGGTCGTAGGACTATCTGGAGGGGCCGATTCTACTTTAGTTCTCCTGATTGCCAAAAAAGTAACTGAGCTTGATCCAAGATACACAGCTCTGGCAGTTCACTGTATTCATGGTCTTGATGCCGATGATCCTATTTGGTTTAATCACTGTCACAGGTTATGTGAAAGTGTTGGCGTAGAAATCAGAACTCCTAAGCTTAATATTGTCTATGGCAACGGCCGTTCCCCTGAGGAAGTCTCAAGAGCTGAACGCTATAGGGCACTTCTGGATAATCTGGATGAGCACAGTGTTCTTTTACTTGGGCATCAGGCTGATGATCAGATTGAGAGCTTTCTTCTGGCCTTAAAGCGTGGTTCTGGTCCTTATGGACTGTCGGGGATGAGATTTATGGTCCGCGACGACAGAGGCACTCTGATTAGACCTCTTCTTGAACTTCATAAGTCAGAGATTATCGATATTATTGAATCCCTAGGCTTTTCCCATGTGTTTGATATTTCAAACACCTATATGAAGTTTGAGAGAAATTTCATCCGCCTGAAGGTTCTGCCTCTGCTCAGAGAAAGATTTCACGGGATTGATAAATCTATTATCAGAAGCTCGAAACTGTGCGCCTATGAGCATGATCTTGCCATGCGTTATGCCAGAGAGGCTTATGAGCGCGCCTTTGACAGGGACAGACTCAGACTGGATATCTCAAAGCTTGAGATCAGTGATGAACCTCTGATGCTGAGTGTTCTAAGACTTTTCCTGTATGAAAAGCTTATCATGACCCCCGAGTACAATGCGGTATTAGATGCGCTTAACCTCTGCAGAATTTCACCGGATCAGAATACCGTGATACCTCTTGAGGATGGCTATGAGGTAAGACGGTTTAGAAATTTTCTCTATATTGTCAGACCTTCAGTATGCAATGCTCACGGTCAGTATGAGCTTGAAGCAGGGCAAAAACTTAGAATAGATGATTATATCTATTCTCTTGAAGCCTGTGATGATGGCTTTGCCTGTGACAGAGTAATTCTGGATTTTGACTACTCAGGGGCAATGAAACTTCATCCAGAGAAAAGAGCCCATAGCCGTGAGGTGAAGAAACTCTTCACGGAGTACTCTGTTCCTGCCTGGGAGAGAAATTCTATCTGTCTTGTCAGGGCAAAAGACTCGGATAAAGTAATTGGCTTTGGCTATCTGTTCATAACCAGAGAAGGTGCTTTTGAGGGCGTATCATTTCAGAGATACCGTCTGAAAATAGAGCGCGCATAAAAAAAAGACCCAACGTTTTTTTAACGCTGGGCTTTAGGAAATATATTATGAAAAAGTCATCAGCCATTGCCATAAAAACATCTAACTGATATTACTTAGAGCGGTGGTTTTAAGAAAAGTTCAAAAAAAATTAAAAAAAATTAAAAATATTTTTATCTATATGATTTTATTATAAAAAAAACTAAATTTTTTTTTGCGAGTTTCTCCTTAAACAATAATCCTTCAAATAATTCCTACTTCATCACAAAATTATTTGTTTTTTTTTATTTAGCTCTCTAATTGTTTCCCATAATAGATATATGAGGGTATTCTTGGTGAGCTTTTATGAAAATATTCGTTAAAATCTTCGTTTTTCTGTTTCTGTTCTGTTCCTGTTCTGTTTATGCAAAAGAGGAAATCAAGCTTTTCTTTTTCTCTATGGAAACAGATTTTATGTCTAATGTGCATAACACCATGGCGAAAATGTCAAAACAGCGAGGTTACAGCCTTAAGGTCTATGATGCAAAGGGCGAGGCCAAAAGACAGTATGAGCAGTTTAAGAGAAATGTTTCCATTGGTGACTTTGTGATCATCAGTGTTAAGGATGAAAAGTATCTTTCTGAGATGATGGATTTGGCTGAGGAGCATGATGTAAAGATTGTACTGTTCGGAACCTCGCCTACTGCAAATATTTCTCCATCCTATGACAAGGCCTGGTATGTGGGCTTTGAAATGTTTGATTCTGCCCGCAAGCAGTATTCCATGATCAAAAAATACATCAATGAATATCCTGATTATGACAAGAATGGAAATGGTTCTTTAGATGTGGTCTTCATGCAGGGAAGGGAACATGATTTTGCCACTCATGTTCGTACTAGGGTTATTCTTGAGAGTCTTGAGAAGTATGGAGTTAATCTGAATCCTATTTCATATAATTTTGATGAATACAGTTACTCAACTGCCTATGAGGATTTAAAGAATCAGATTCGTACCTATGGCATTGAGAACATCGAGATGATTATCGCAAATAACGATTCAATGGCGCTTGGTGCAATCAAAGCATTAAATGAAATCAAATACAATATGCCTTATTCCTTTTTCAGAGGGCATAACCATATTCCAGTGTTTGGCATAGATGGTACTTCAGAGGCTTTAAAGAGTGTAGAAGCCGGTATGCTGACCGGTACCACAATTGCCGATTATTCTGCTCTGACCAGAGTTATGATGATGATTTTTGAAACTAATGGTTACGACGATTTTCAGAAAGTTGTCTGGTATAAGGTGGATGGCAGAACTATTTTTATCCCATATAGAGCATTTTCAAAAATTAAAGTCTATAATGCACAGTCACTAAACGAATAGCATATATATATTTTTTTTTATGAGAAGAATCTTTCAGCTTATACTGAGCTTTCTTTTTTTATTTCAGCTTCAGAGCGCTATCGCTTCTGATGATATTTACACCTTTTATTATAACGGCGACTCTGAATTTATTCTCAGGTTTAATGCCAGTCTGAAGGCATATGCCAGGAACAGGGATGTCGAAATTGAATTTTTTGATGCAAAAAACAGTTCCTCAATGCAGTTAAACCAGATTTATTCAAGTATTTCCTCTAAAGATTCTTTGATCATAAATCTTGTTGATCCAAAAATGGCATCTGAAATCATCTATCACGCCAAATCCTACGGCAATCGTATTGTCTTTTTTAATCGTAAGCCTTCCGATGCTGATCTGAAGAAATATGACAGAGCCTGGTATGTGGGTACCAATTCCTCTGCAGCAGGCAGATATCAGTTTGAGATTATTCATGACTATCTGAATGAAATCAAAGGCGTTGACAGAAATAAGGATGGAGTTCTTAATATCGTTATTCTGCAGGGCGAGATAGACCACACTGATACCAAAGGCAGAACCGAACAGATAAAGAAAATGCTGGATGAGGCCGGAATTAAATACAGCATAATTTCTGAGAACTATGACAACTGGGACTCTAAAGCCGCATTTGAGGATGTTAAGGCTCAGGCTGCTAAGGTTGGTCTTAAAAACATTGATATGATTATCGCGAATAACGATTCAATGGCTGTTGGCGCTGTAGATTATCTTAATACCGCAGGCTACAATCTCGGCAGAGAGCATAAAGATAAGTCTAAATATATTCCTGTATTCGGAGTTGATGGTATTCCAAATGCAACTGAATACATTAATCAGGATAAGATGACCGGTACTGTTTTTGCTGACTTTACCGCACTTGCAAAGGTCTGTGTTGATATTTCTCTTGATGATTCCACTGTCGATGCAGAGCTTACCCGTAAGCTGTGGTACAAGGTTACAGACAGAAAGGTCTCAATTCCTTTTGTAAAATATGCAAGTTTCAAAAAATACGCGGAGAGATCCCGTTAAGAGATAGCCTGACTGTTTAAATCTTGTAAATTCTGAGGAGATTTTGAGGAACTACAAAACCTGAGCGGTTTTGTAGTTTTTAGTTTTTTTGGAGAAATTTTTTTTGAGGATTCTTCTTAGACTTCCTGCATTACGCTCTTGATAAGGCCTAATGGGCTCTTGTCCTTGTATGAAATCTCATGAAGCTTGCTGGAGTTCTTGGCGCTTATGAACTGAACTGTCTGATTCTCAGTGTTCAGCTTGATTTCAATCTGTGAGCAGGTAGCGATGCTGAAGATTTTGTTTAATGGTGCCAGCATCTGCTTTATATCATTCATTTGGTCTAATTTTACACTATCGATAAACTCTGACATTGTTTCTTCCTGTGTATTCATTCTTAGTTCGCTTAGTTATTCTTAATAATAATTCGATTTTGTCGATTTAGCATAAACAGGGAATATTGTTCTCGATTTTTATGTCAAATCTTTGCAGAGCAAGAATTATACCAAAATACTTTGAGTTTGATCACACTAATCCTTTGTATAATAAAATAATAATCTTATTTATTTGATTTTAAATGATATAAAGTTAACTCAAAATTTAATGACATTATTTAAAGCGACGTCATTTAATAAAAAGATCTGAAAATATTTATATCTGTCGATACACATTTTTTATTTGAAAAAAATAAAAAAATACATAAAATTCGAAAAAGATAGTAAATAACGTGCCCTTCGTATAAAAAAGAAAATCTGCCAACAATTTCTTTTTGATTTTCTCTATTCCATAACATAATCTTAAAGAAGCTATGACAACAGAATATAAGGAGTCAATTTATGGCTGATTTTACTTTACCACCTCTACCATATGAAAAAAATGCCCTGGAAGGCTTTCTCTCTGAGCAGACTCTCACCTTCCATCATGATAAACATCTTAATGCCTATGTTGAAACCACCAACAAGCTGAAAAATGGCTCCTCCTTCGAGAATGAATCAATAGAGACCATTATAAAAAAAGCTCAGCCAGGCCCTCTGTTTAACAATGCTGCCCAGGTTTTCAATCATACCTTCTATTTCAAGTGTCTGTGTGCTGAGAATAAGCAGCCTTCAGCAAAGCTTTTAGCTTTAATCGAGAAGAGCTTCAATTCTCTGGATGAATTTTTAGATCTCTTTAAGTCCTCTGCTGTAGGCAACTTCGGATCAGGCTGGACATGGCTGTGTGCAACAGACGGTGCACTGGAGATTGTTAACACTTCAAATGCCGGCAATCCGCTGACAATGGGAAAGACTCCTATTTTATGCGTGGACGTGTGGGAGCATGCCTACTATCTTGATTATCAGAACAGAAGAGCAGATTACCTTAAGGATTTTGTAAATCACATTGACTGGGATTTTGTCGAGTCCAATCTTCCTTAGTAACCTGTTGAAAATACATAAAAAAATACCCAGTGATTTCAATACCACTGGGTTTATGTATTCGGGACATAAAAATGAAGAAAGCTGAAGAAATACTTTCTCCATGTACTGTATTAGAGTATCTCGCCTCAAAAAAGTTCATATTTTGTAGAATTTTACACAAAATTTTTTTAACCTGTTGAAAAACAAAGATATTTTGTTGCACCTTTTGGTTTAATATTGAATAATAGAATTAACCGCTTGCAATCTAAGAAAAAATAAGTTAGCATATACTAACACGAGTTACCTAATACTAATGAAAACTTAGTATAGCAAGCAAATGACTCGTTTGCATGTGTTCTAAATAAGGTGGTACATAACCTTTAAAGCGGTTTTGAGAATTTCTTGAAACCGCATTTTTTTTCTTATTCTCTCAGAAAATCCTTACACCTTGGAGCTTTCAAAGCCTACCTCAATCTGCTTTCCCGCTTTAACCTTTTGAGCGGTATGACTATGATTTATGATTATGCGATGTAGGTACAATTTTAATAAAAAAATAATCTTTTCAGTTTTTATTGGCTATCTTTTGTACTAATATCTAAATATATTGTTAAGTTTTTTTTACAAAAATAAAATAGCGGCTTTTGTCTGATTTATGTGATTTATAAAACGAGTAAAGCGGGCTGCTGCCTTGATGTGTTCTGTATATTCTGGAGTATTGTGCTTCAAGATTTACAACAGAAGGCTTACACAGACAGACTAAGAAGGAGACTGGTTATGACGTTTAAAGAGATCATCGCTGAACTGGCAAAGGAGAGTGGACTCCCCCTTGAGCTGGATAACAATGGATCCTGTATGCTGAATGCTGATGATATTCTTATCACTCTGCAGTACAGAAATGTACAGGAGGACGTGGTAATTTTTGCTCCTGTAACTGATCCTGAAAAGATTGCAAGATTAAATGAAACTGCACTGAGGGCAGCGCTTTCCCTTTCCTTTAACGGAATCGGAACCGGTGGCTGTTATCTTGGATTGTTTGAGGAATCTCTGGTACTGTCCACATACCTTTCAGTTCAGAACCTGACTTCAGAAGGACTAGCTCAAAAGCTCAATGAATTCAGTCAGAGAGCTGCAGATGTGCGGGATGCGATTTTGAATGCCTATCAGAATATTCCTGCAACAGAGATTTCTGACGGTGGTGTGGATAACTACGGAGTAGGACTTTCGGTATGAGGTTCTAAGAGAAGGTTTTAAGCAAAAACTGAGGAAATAGAAAATGGATCTTAATATTGAGAATATTTCTAGATTAGATAATAACAGTTCCTATTACCTTTCAGACAATGGAGAGATAAAGAAGTCTGGTCTGCTGCATAAATTCAAGTGCTTTTTTGGTCTGGGGCATTCAAGACAGCGAGTTTCCAATCTTATTAATGCAATAAGAAATACAATTCTGGAGGCTTCCGGAGGAGCTGCTCAGGGTAAATTTGAAGAAGATCTGAGTGGAATCAGTCAGAAGTCTGCAGTAAAAGGAAGTGTGATTAAACAGTTTGCAGAGAATTACAGAAACACAAACCAGGAGAAGATAGCAAGTGCTCTTGCAAAAAAGGAAGCTGCCGGAATTATTAACAGCACCATCCTTGAGCTTGAGGCTAAGGGAAAGTCTAAGATAAAAAATTCTCCAAATCTGCAGAGGCTGTTAAATAAAGCTCTGGAAAATGATCTTGATGAACCTCCTCTTAAGAATAAAGATGGTCGCAAAGTGCTTGATATTGATGCATTCAGGACAAGTATTTCTCAGAAAACAAACGAGATATGCACTCTTCTTCTAAGTATCACTGATTCAGAAAAACTTGGAAAGCCAACCTTATCAAATGATTATTTTGAATATCTGGAGAATGAAATTATCAATGAGGAAGGAGAGCTCAGGATACCTCAGCTTGATAAACTAAAGTCTCCTGACGAGGCTTTTGCTAAGATTGTGAATGATAATCTATTATCTGAAGAATATACTGCAGAGGAAAAAAATCGTTTAGAGGAGGGCTGTAACCTTATTCTGAAGGAAAGTAAGGATGATCCTGATCTGCGTGATCTGCTGACTTTACATTACCAGACTCTTCTCAAAAGTGGAGATGAGGTCCGTTC
Source organism: uncultured Succinivibrio sp. (assembly GCF_902756765.1). Taxonomy (NCBI): domain Bacteria; kingdom Pseudomonadati; phylum Pseudomonadota; class Gammaproteobacteria; order Aeromonadales; family Succinivibrionaceae; genus Succinivibrio; species uncultured Succinivibrio sp. The sequence goes on from NZ_CACVSS010000001.1 coordinate 74,950, forward strand.
TATAGCTTCGCTTAAGAATAAGATTGATGCTATGAAACAGAATCTTACTGAGCTGCGCGAGCTAAGCTCACAGAATACTCATTTATTTGCCTATGGTAAAAAGGTCATGTCAGGAAATTCTTTTCTGACCTTTGCTCCAGGGGTGATTACAAAGATGTTCAATTATGTAAATTCTGCAGACATCAATGAGCTTATGAGCCTAAACTCACGCTCTACTGCTTCAGAAATTCAGAAGGCTTTAAGCAACATCTCTTCAATGCTGGTTTCTGGAGCTAGTGAAAGTGGTGCCGATCTTAGTGACATTGTTAAGGTGGATTTTGCCCGAACATTTATTGCAGGAATGCTGTCCTTAAGACTTGATCCGGCATTGCGACAGACTCTGGTTAAGGTTTTTGAATCCACGGAGTTTTCTCGAGTTGAGACTGCGTACTCTCAGCTGCAGAACAGTGTTACCGCCAATACGGAACTGCCTCATCAGATTCGCAACCTTTACGCTTCCACCACTTTAAGTATAGGCAGGACAATTGATTCTTTATATACTTCGTTATGCTCTGTTACTGGAAAGGATCAGAATACATATAAGTATCTTGGAGAGGTTGACGATAAACTTGTAAGTCAGATTTATTCAGATATAAAGAAGCAGACAGATCCTTATGCAGAGCGTGCGATCAATGAGTTCTTGGATCGTCATTTTAAAGGTGCCAGCCTCGGCTTTATTCAAGATTATCTCAAGAACATGATGCTTAAAGGTAAGCTGAGGGCAGAGGGCAGCTTTAATCCGGCACAGCTTTTTAGCTATATGGTAACGAATAAAGTTAATAACTATATTAACCTTAACTTTATTGACTCTATGAAAAAGCTTACTGGTACTAATCCAGAGGAGGCTGCTTTCTTCAGGGATTTAGGCAGAATGAGCGTTAGTCTTCCTGATGGAAAAACGTTAAGTCAGGAGCCTGGCGCCGCTGCTGACGAACTGTCGGCTTTTGTAACCGGCAGAGCGGATGCAAAATTTACTGCTCTTAGTGATGAGGAAAAGGCTAAGGTCAGAGTGGTTATGTCTCTTCTGACCACCAATACAGCTAAGGCTGTAATAGAGTCGGCTCCTTCTGAACTTGATAAAACCAAGTCCCTGAAATTTAACGAAGCTCCGGATTCGGGCAAATTTACAATCTCTCTGGATAAATTTGGTAACAATATAAGAATTAAAGGCGGTTATGAGAATGAAATTACTTCCTTTGTTCACAACCAGAAACAGTCTGTATTAAATCCTGGCAGTACAGTTAAAGGTGAAGTGTTATACTCAATCTCTTCCTCTGAAATAGATAGACTGGCAAAGCTGGATTATGGTGAAATCAGTAATACGCAGGCCAACATTTCGGAGAATTTCAGGATTAAAGGTACCTCCTCCTCCGTGTTTACGGTGGACATAAAAGAATGATGTCGCAGGAAAAGCTGTAATTGATTTAAAAGGCAAACTCAGACTTGGGAGTTTGCCTTTTCCGTAAGCTGGATAGCAGTTGTCACATTTCTCCAGAAGGCCAGCTTTTTTTCCCGCTCATTGCTTTTAAGCTGCTCCTCCTTTACTGTCTTAAAGGCATTATCAGGCTCTTCAATCAATGTTATCAATGTCATCAATGTTCTCTGTTCCAACCGACAGACGGATCCATTAATCTGACAATTGATATTAAACATCAGTATCAGCTTATGTATGTCTGTCAAATACCCTCGGATAAATCCGAGGGCTTGCTAGTCAGCATAATATAGGTACAAGCGATACCAATTGGTAATCTCCCTACACTGCCAGCATCATCGGA
>NZ_CACVSS010000002.1:0-75483 GCF_902756765.1 uncultured Succinivibrio sp.
AGTGTATCTTTGCCATACTTCCTCACGAGTGTCTTTGATATCTGATGGTTTACATCTGACATCCAGCGGTTTTCTCGTCCGGATATAGCTTTTAGTCTTCGTCTTGCTGATTTTGTTCCTTTAGCCTGAAGCTCTCGTCTCAGCTCAAGGAATTTGTTTCGCTTTGTTGCAATCTTCTTTCCGCTTATAAATTCGGTCTTTCCTTCTTCATCATAGCTTACAGACAGAAAGCGTAAGCCTCTGTCTATTCCCACTATATGTTTTACATTCTCTTTTTTGAAATCTTCTTTTTCTCTGGTTACAGGAATATGCAGATACCATAGGCCTTTTCAAAATATTCTTTGAAATGTTCTCTCTCATAAGTACATTTGATTCTTTCACCAAGAGTGTTGATTGATAACAGACTTCCATTTTCAACAAAACTGTAATCTCTGTTGCGAACCAAATCTGTCTGAGGTCTGCTGAAAGACACCGGCTTAAAAAGCCATTCCAGTGTTTTTGGTATGCTCTGCCATTCGCCTTTCTCGTCTTTATAGCGGTATGGATGCTCTAAAAGCTGTTCTTTTACAGTGTTATATCTTGCAATAACTGTTTTGTACATGCCTGTCGATACTGCTCCGTCATCTGACGTAACAGTGTTTCCTGTTCTGAAGGTACATTAATTCTTATTTTTAATGTTTTTGTAAATATCAAAATAGTTTTCTCCAAGCCATATAATCCCTATATTCTAACAGTTATTGTAAAGAAATTCTTTAAGATATATTGCCTAAGTCGGCAGAGCTCCGCCTCAGACTATAAGTCTGAGGTTTCCGCTCTGCTATTTTTTTGATGAAAAAATATTATTTAATGGGCAGGAACTTACTCCATGCAGGAAGAAGAATGGTTCCTGCATGAAGGACAATTAAATCAGTTGGATTGTTAAATAGTGAGTTTACGCTTCAGATACTGAATACTGTCAGTGATAGTATTTGTATCTGTTGCAGATGAGGCAGAGGTCACACACTTTAATCCTGCATAGTCACCGTCTATCATTTCTCCATAGCAGGTAAGAGGAAGAACCTGCCCTAGGATCTTTAGTCCCATTGACTTTAATTCTCTGCAGGTTGCAACTGTGAATTCAGCTCCCTTGGTGTATAACGCTTTGATATCTGGTCGCTTTTCAAGAACCTTGGAAACGATCTGTCCATAGGCGGTGGCTATTATGTCAATAGCTTCTGCCTGTGTTCTGTTGGTTTTTAGCAGCATTTCCTGATACTCTGGAACTAGCTGATTATTGATTTCCATATTGTCCGATACCGCAAAAGCGATGGTAAACGTGTTGAATTTTGTAACAATTTCATCTACCACGCGATTTATTTCTGCATTTCTTCTCTGTAAATCTTCTAAAAGCTCAAGATTTCTTACCATTACAATCAGAACCTTTTCTTCAAGACGTAACTGTTCAACCTGAGCTGATATAAGCGGATTAACACCGCCAACAATTCCAAAAATCTTGGTTTCAGAGGCTTCCTTTGCAACATTCTTTGGTCTCATTACCTTTCTTGCCAGAGTTGCAGTAAATGGACCTGGATCAACTGCGATGAACTTAATTCCTGAAAGCAGGACTGCATCTGCAATCATATTGATATCTTCCTGAGAGGTACAGTCAAGAACGATTGCTCTTACTCCTTTTTTTGCCATTTTTTTTATTGTATTTGCAAGGTTTTCTGTACCCTTTAGATATTCCTTTAAGTGAAGAGCTTCTGCCTTATACTGAAATTTTTCTGTAAAAAGATCTGCTACTCTTCCTGTTTCTGCAGGGAAAAGATCTTCAAGGCCTGCAAGTGATTTCTGCAGAGGTTTACCGTCGACAAGAATATAACCACCGACATTGGTTCTCTTCAGCGCAGGGAATCCTGGAACCACAATTGCAACTCTATCGGTATCTCCCAAAGCATCTAAAAGAGCAACGGTTTCGGCACAGGTATTGCCTCTCATGGCAGGATCAATTCTCTTTGCGTAGATTTTAACTTCATCTGATTTTAAAAGTCTTGCTGCAGAGAACACCATCTGATAGCTCTGCTGATCAGTAAGATTTCTTGAATTTGTTGAGTAAACCAGACAGTCGTAGTCTGCTGTGAGAGGATCTTTCAATCCTCGTGCATTCATAAGGGAGCAAACTGAAGTTCCGTTTTTCTCAAGCATTGCTCCTACAGCGCTTCCGCCGGTAATTTCATCAGCAATAACTACACATTGAGGCATTTTTATCTCCTTTAGCCGTGTTCACTGCAGGTATTAGATTTTTATGTTACACAGTGACATCTGGCGAATAATCTTTATATTGGGCTGTATAGGTAATTTTTTTAGTATTAACCTAGGGTTGCGATTTTTGCTCTCAGGGTCAACACACTTGATGGAACCACTGACATTTCATCGATTCCTAGCTGAATCAGTTTTCCAAGGAAATTCTCATCAGATGCAAGTTCACCGCAGATACCTACCCAAATACCAGCAGCATGACCATTCTGAATTGTCATTTCGATAAGTCTGACAACTGAATGATGATATGGGTTTAGGTATTTAATCAGATCTGCATTCTGTCTGTCTGCTGCTAGAGTAAACTGTGTCAGATCGTTGGTGCCTATACTGAAGAAATCAACATAAGGAGCCAGTTCATCAGAGATTAGGGCCGCGGCAGGTGTTTCGATCATAATTCCGAATTCAACATCGTCCCTATATTCAAGTCCCTGATCTGTAAGTTCCTTTTTAACAACATCGATAATCTTTTTGGTTTCTGTAACCTCTTCTACTGAGGTTATCATTGGAACCATGATTGAAAGATTGCCGAAGACTGATGCTCTGTAAAGAGCTCGAAGCTGAGTTTTAAAGAGAGCCTTGTTGCTAAGACACAGTCTTATGGCTCTAAGCCCCATGGCTGGATTATCCTCGGGCTTTAGCATAAAGTATTCTGCGGTTTTATCTGCACCTATATCAAGGGTTCGGATGATTACCTTTTTATCTCCCATGCCCCTGAGCACTTCTTTATAGATTTCAAACTGTTCATCCTCAGTAGGGTAGTCATTTGACTGCAGATAGATATATTCACTTCTGAACAGACCTATGCCTTCGGCATCAGAGGCTTTTACCAGATCAATATCCGATAGAGAACCTGAGTTTGCGTAAAGTCTGATTTTCCTACCTGAACGGGTTTTGGTAGGAACTCCTCGGTACTCCTCAAGATGAGAATGCTGAGCATCGTCAGTCTTTTTGATTTCAGTGAATTTCAGGATGGTTTCTTCATCTGGATCGATATAGACAGTTCCGGAATTTGCATCAATAATTGCAAATTTTCCTTCATAGCGTTTTGTCAGTCTGCTGCCGATACAGACAACAGTAGGAATGCCCATGGTTCTGGCAAAGATTGCTGTGTGGGACCTGTCTGACCCCTTGGTGGTAATGATTCCTGTAACTGTATGCTGATCAAGCTGAACTGTTTCTGAAGGGGCCAGATCGTCGGTTGCCAGAATAACCGGACCATCACTTTCAATGGATATTCCCTTGCGTGAAATTTTTCCTGCATGCATCATCAGGATTTCATTGACGCGTCGAGATATATCAATGACATCAGAGGCTCTTCCTCTCATGTAGTCATTGTCCATTTCCAAAAACTGTTTCTCAAAACGTAAAGCAACTTTATGGACTGCGTATTCTGCGTTTGCTTTTTCTTTTCTGATAACGTCGTTAATGGATGATACATAGTCAGGATCATCAAGCATCATCTGATGAATCTGAAACAGTACCGCATTCTGTTCTCCAAGTTTTTCAAGAGAGGCATCATAAAGAGCTGCAAGCTGTGTTATGGCATGCTGTCTTGCCTTTTCAAAACGTTGACACTCGGCAGTGACGTTTCTGACAGTAACTTTATCGAATTCAGATGCTACTCTTTTGAGAAAACAGATTTTTCCAAAAGCAATTCCTTTGTTTGCTGTTGTACCTTTTAATGTAAGGTTGTGATGCTTTGCGTTCAAAATATCACCATTTTCCTGCTGACAGTTATATGTATATTCTTAAATTATACATTGGATTGCAGTTTTGCAATCAGATACAGCGCTATAAATAGGAAAAAATGTATACAAAACAAAGTGGATATATAGATTGCGTTTTTTTGGGGGGAAAAATAATATGAGTGTTGTTTAATATATTCTGCAAATTAAAATCAGTATCTTTGTCAAAAAATACAAATAAAGTCTGTGACCTTTTTTTTAATTAGTCAGAAAAGCGGTTTACGTTTTTTCTGTAATGTTAATAATAAAATAAAAACTTTAACGAATTTATTACATTAAGGTGCTTTATGAAAATCTCTAGTTCTGAAGATTCTTTTCTACTTTCTGACGGAAATAAAATCCCATGTATCGGCTTTGGAACCTTTGGCCTTGATAACAATAAAAAAGGCCAGGATATTATTAAGACTGCCATAAGTCTCGGGTACAGGCATTTTGATACGGCATCCCTTTACGGCTCGGAAGAAATTCTGGGAAAGGCAATTAAGGCTTCAGGCGTTTCCAGAGCTGAGCTTTTTCTGACCAGTAAGGTATGGAAAGATGATATGGCTCCTGGAGATATCAGAAAATCTTTTGACAGAAGTCTTCATGCACTTGGCACCGACTATCTTGATCTGCTTTTGATTCATTGGCCAAGAGCCAATGAAAATGATGAGGAGTGGGAGGAGCATCTATTAATGGCATGGAATACCTTTATTTTCTTAAAGCAGGAAGGTAAGGTAAAGTCCATTGGTGTATCAAATTTCCTTCCTCAGCACTTTGATGTTATTCATTCCTGTTCAGAAAAACCTGTAGTTAACCAGATAGAGTTCCACCCTGGATATATGCAGACAGGAACTGTTGATTACTGTCAGCGTCATTCAATAGTTGTTGAGGCCTGGTCTCCTTTGGGCCGTGGCGCTCTTTTAAATCATCCTGTAGTTGAGGAGATAGCTAAAAAGCATAAAGTAAGCACAGCGAAGGTTCTCTTGGGGTTCTGTCTTGCTCACAATGTACTTCCTCTGGTTAAATCCTCTTCGAAGGAGAGACTTAAGGACAATCTGTCTCTGTTTGATTTCAAGCTTTCAGAGGATGATTTATATGTTCTGCGCGGTATTGCTGAAAAGACCGGCTGGTCCGGACAGCATCCGGATCTGTCTATTCCAAAAGCAAAGGTTGGTGATTTTTAAATTGTGATTTTGAGCCCATATATACCTATTTGTGATAGAATGGTGCAAATTTTTTATATGGGAATTAATCATGACTGTTAAAACCAGATTTGCACCATCTCCAACCGGCTTTCTGCATGTAGGTGGCGCTAGAACTGCATTATTCTCTTGGCTATATGCTCAACACTGTAAGGGTGAGTTTGTTTTACGTATTGAGGATACCGATAGAGAACGCTCTACTCAGGAAGCAATCGATGCGATTATTGAGTCCATGAAATGGATCGATTTGAGGTGGGATGAAGGTCCTTACTATCAGACCAAGCGTTTCGACAGATATCGCGAAGTTATTGATCAGCTCTTAAAGGAAGGCAAGGCATATAAGTGCTACTGCTCAAAGGAACGCCTCGAGAAGATGCGTGAAGAGCAGATGAAGAATGGTCAGAAACCTCGTTATGACGGTCACTGCAGAAATGACCACTCAGAGCATGCTCCTGACGAGCCATATGTAATTCGTTTCCGTAACCCTGATGACGGTATTGTTGCTTTTGACGATATGGTTAAGGGCCACATCGAGGTTAAGAACAGTGAGCTTGATGATCTGATCATTCAGCGTTCAGATGGTACTCCTACCTACAATTTCTGCGTTGTTGTTGATGACTGGGATATGGGAATTACCCATGTAATCCGCGGTGATGATCATGTTAACAACACTCCTCGTCAGATTAATCTGTACAAGGCATTAGGCGCTCCTGTGCCTGTATTCTGCCACCTTGCAATGATTCTTGGTGATGACGGTGCTAAGCTGTCTAAGCGTCACGGTGCGGTTTCTGTAATGCAGTATCGTGAGGACGGTTATCTGCCAGAGGCTCTGGTAAATTACCTTGTCCGTCTTGGCTGGTCTCACGGTGATCAGGAAATCTTTACACGTCAGGAAATGATTGATCTGTTTACTCTTGATGCTATTACCAAGTCAGCATCAGGCTTTAACACCAAGAAACTTGAGTGGCTGAATGCTCATTACATGAAGACTCTTCCTGCAGAGCAGGTTGCAAAGGAACTTGTATGGCATCTGAACAGAATCGGCATTACCGATCTTTCATGCGGTCCTAAGCCAGAGGACGTTGTCCGCAATTACTGCGAGAGAACTCATACTCTGAAGGAAATGGCTCAGAAAGCAGCATGCTATTATCAGGATATTACAGAGTATGATCCTGCAGGTGTTAAGAAATGGATTAAGGAAGGCTCTGTTGATGTGCTTAAGGATTCTCTTGAGGCTCTTAAGTCACTGTCAGACTGGAATGCTCAATCCATTGACAAGGTTTTAGAGGAAGTCGCTGCTAAGCGTGAAATCGGCATGGGTAAGGTTGGACAGCCTCTGCGTATTGCTGTAACCGGCTCTGCAATGTCTCCTGGCATTGGCGATACAATGATGCTGGTCGGTAGAGATCGTACTTTATCTAGAATTCAAAAAGCTATCGAGCACTTTGGTGCTTAATTCTGATCAAGGCAGGTCTAACCTGCCTTTTTAATCCGGATAACTTATGAAATACATGTTTGTACTGGCAGCTTTATTTCTGTCTGCCTGCTCTAATTACGAGTTTAAGAGTAATTTAAATCCATCCAACTTCAAGGAGTATTTCAAGCCATCAGGTGTTACTGAATACTCTGAAGAGGAGCTGGCCGGTGTTCCTAACCGCAGCCTTGGTGTAGTTAGTGGTCTATCCTGTCAGATCAAGGATAGCGATGATGTTGCTACAGAGGTTAAGGCTAGAACAGATGCTCGTCTGAAAGCTGTTGACCTTGGTGCTAATGCTATCAAGTTTGGCAAGTGTGTAACATTAACAAACACTCCTGCATGCAAGGTTTCAGTAACCTGCTATGCTGATGCTCTGGTTGTTAATGACAGAAAATAATGAATTATCCATTTCTCCAATAGGCTTCATAAGAAGTCCCTATAAGGAGAAATTTGCTGTTCCAAGGCAGCCTGGCCTAGCGCCTGATGCTGTCTCTGTGATTGAGTTTTACCCTCCATACAATGATGAACTGGCTTTTGAAGGTATAGACGGGTTTTCTCATATTCACGTGATCTTTCTTTTTGACAAGATCGACTATAAGAAATTCAAACCAAAAGTTCGTCCTCCTCGACTTGGAGGAAATGTCTCAGTTGGAGTTTTCTCCACCAGATCTCCTTTTCGTCCAAACCGCTTAGGACTCTCTATTTTAAAAATTCATAGAGTCATAAGGGAAAAGGGCAAGGTTAGTCTTGAGGTCTTAGGTGCAGATCTAGTTGATAATACTCCAATAATTGATATAAAACCTTATATTCCATTTGTAGACAGTGTGCCTGAAGCTGTAGGCGGATTCGCCAGCGCACCTCCTCCTATGTTTGAGGTCATATTTGAGAATGATACTGAATCTGTATTAAGAAAACTTGGAGAACAGAAATTCAGAGCAATCTGTCAGACGTTATCCCAGGATCCTCGTCCCGCATACAAGGATGCAACGGATGATAAGGTTTATGTCGTAAAAATCTACAGCTTTTCAATAAGTTTCATTGTTAAAGACAGCAGAATCCACGTTTTCAGTGTGAATGACAATGGAGAAACTTCATGCTAGGAAGATACTCTCATGTACTGTTTGATTTAGACGGTACTATTTTCAATACCGAATATGCTTACACCAGTGCACTATATGACGTACTTAAGGCAGAACGTCCTGATACAGAGGAAACCTATGAATCCTTAACCAGATTTATGGGCTCAACCGCAGAGAATACCCGTATTGAACTGAATCTGCCGTTTGAGGATACCAAACGTTTATCTGATGCGTGGATTGAGCGCGTAAAACTTTATGAGGATTCAATCAAGCCCTTTGATGGGATTATGGCTGTAATCAGGTATCTGCATGATCATGGAATAAAGCTTGGTATTGTTACTTCCAGAGCTAAAACGTATGAGAATGTCCTCGGTGAGATAGCTTCTCCTCTGCCATCAGTGCTTAAACCATACTTTACTTATTCAATCAGTGCCTCTGATGTTGAGAATCCTAAACCAGCTCCTGATTCAATCTTAAAATATATGGAGATAACCGGAGCAAAAAGAGAGGAAATCCTTTTTATTGGAGATACGCTTTCTGACATTGAGTGTGCTCATTCTGCCGGAGTTGATTTTGGCCTTGCAGTCTGGGGGGCTAGAATAAAGCGTTCAATTATGTGTGCCCATTATTTTATGAACCCATGGGATATTATCAAGGTTATCTTTACACATGATGATATGAACTATCAGTGGTACAGATGGGCTAAGGAAATTCAGGCTATAGGCCAGATTGGTCTGACCTACTGTACTAACGTTTTTGATATCGAGCGCTTTGAAAGATTACGTGAGATTTCCTGTGAAATAATCTCAACCATGACCGAGACTCCTTTTGAAAAGGTCAAAGATGTAATCTGTATGGATAAAGGCTACATTACTCCTAAAATCGACACCAGAGCAGCTGTTTTCAATGAGAAAGGTCAGATTCTTCTGGTTAAGGAATCAAAAAACGGTTTATGGTCTCTTCCTGGTGGCTGGTGTGATGAAGCAGAATCAATTATTTCCAATACCGTTAAGGAAGTGCGTGAAGAGGCTGGAATGCTGGTCAAACCGTTAAAATTTGTGGGAATGATTGATAAGAGTAAATGGAACAAGTCATCACAGCCATTTCATATACTTGCCTCTTTTACTGTCTGCCTTGAAGGGGAAGGGGAATTTACTCCAAATTCAGAAACTCTTGAGAGAAGGTTCTTCTCTGTAGAAGAGGTTTCTGATGAAATGCTTAGACTTGGAACAACCACCACAGAACAGATAAGAATGTGTTCCGAAGCCTTTAATTCTAAAAACTGGGTTCCGGTAATAGATTAGGATATAAAAGGATAGAATTATGCAGTTTTTTATTGATCTTCATACGCATACCATTGCAAGTGATCATGCCTATTCAACCATTGTGGAATGTGTTAACTATGCTAAGAACAATGGTATTGTAATGTTTGCCACAACCGATCATGGTCCTGCGCTTGAGGATGGCCCCCATCCATGGCATTTTAACAATCTTAAGGTGGTTCCTAGGATTTGCGATGGAGTTGCAGTGTTGCGCGGTATTGAAGCCAACATTGACCGCAACGGAGATATTGATGTAACTCAGGGGCAGCTGGATAAGGTTCTGGATATTGTTCTTGCAGGTTTTCATCCTTCAAATCCTCCGTCAGATGCAGCCGCACATACCAGAATGTACCTTAAGGTAATTGAGTCTGGGAACGTTGATGTTATCTCTCATCCTGGCTGTGCAGCCTATCCTTGTGATTATGAACAGGTTCTTCTGGCTGCTAAAGAGCATAATGTTGCAATTGAAATCAATTCCTCCTCAGATGTTAATACCCGTTTTGGCTCCCATGACAACTGCGTTGAGATTGCAAGACTGGCAAAGAAAATCGGTAATACTATCGCCATTGGTTCTGATGCGCATATATGCTATTACATGTGTAATTTTGAGCCTTCAATTGAAATTATCAAAAATGCAGGTATTACTGAAGAGCAGATTCTCAATACCTCTCCAAATAAGGTTTTGGACTTCCTGGAATCAAGAGGTCACAAACCAATTCCTCAGATAAGAGAATTCTTCAAAAACAGATAGTTCCATCTATCTGACTTTGCAAATCTTAACATCCTGTCCCAAAATCTTACCTTTGAGACAGGAGATCCTTTCGTTAAAGTTGAGTTTCCTGTTAAAAGTTTTCATAAAACTTATTTTTTAACCTCGTCTTTTCTTTTGCTGTTTTATTGATCATTTTCTTAAAAATCTAGGGTTTATTTAATAGATTTGCGATAAAGATCGCCCTGCATTTATGCAAAGTCTTGATTTAAAAATTATATTAGAAGTGGTGAGTTGTATTTTTTGATAACGCTTATTAAGCGCCTAACAGCAAAGAACTTCACTTATATTTTGGCTTTATGGTGGGATTTAAAATGTCAAAATTGAAGTATATAAAAATAATCTCGTCAGAAGTATTTTTGTTCTGTGGACTCTATCTTACAGGCTGTTCCTCAAGTACGCCTACAAGTGATATTGGAATATATCTGAATGAGGATGTGCAGGATTTTTATGGTTACTGTCCGACACTTGAAGTTGATATAGCTGGACTGACAAAGGCAGAAGAGAAAAGACTTGCAGGCTATGATGTTGACAAGTATTTCTCCCCTCCAGAGCAGTTCCGTAAGAGCCTCGGTGCGGTTACAGTTAAATTTTCTGACAAGGATATGGTAGGAAAGGTTTTACCTAGCGGTGATGATATATGGGACAAATGGAATGACAAGGGAGTAACCCACATTGCCATCATAGCCAATCTGCCACTTGTAAATACGATAAAAGATGTACAGGCAGATCCAAGAAAACTGATTATTGATCTTAATGAAAAATTCATAAGCCCTGGTTCTCATTACATTGTGATTGGAGGCAGTGGCGTTGTTGAAGTTAGAAACGAACCGAAGGATCAGAAGACAGTCAAGATCAGCGGTGTAGAAAAGCCTAAGAAACAGGAAAAGACGGATAAGTAATTATGAGATTTGAAGAACAGGTTCACTGGAGTGAGGGGCTATTTATTCAGCCTCAGCACCTGCAGCAGATGCAGGCAAGTTTAATTTCTCTTGCAAGAGTACAGAGAAAAATTAGCGTTCCTTTTGATTATGGCTTTTACGATCTTGAACTGGATCCGGAAGCTCTCATAACCAGACGTGTTGTAATAAAAAGATTTTCTGCCGTAATGCCAGATGGAACTGAAATCAGTATGCCTGGTAACTGTAATGTTGAGACTTTAGAGCTGACCATGGAAAATTCAGGTCAGACCGAAGTTAATGTTTATCTGACTGTTCCTATTCGCTCTACCATTGGTGCGAATCTGGTGAGCGAAAATAAATCCAATGGGCGTTATATCTTAAAAGAGAATCTTGTTGTCGATGAGAACACCGGCGAGAATGAAATTCCTTTAATTTCAAGAAATATCAACGCATTTTTGCTTACTGATGTAAAAAATGCAACAGACTGCTCTTATATTCAGCTTTGCAAATTACGCTGGGTATCAATTAACGCTGGACAGCCTTCACTTCAGATTGTAAATGACTACATGCCTCCTTTTGTGTCTCTAAGTCAGGACTGCCCTTTACTTAAAATAGCAAGTGAACTTATATTCCAGCTCAAGGCAGTAAAAAATAGTATTCTTGATCAGTTTGATACAGATATATTTGATCCAAATAATCTTTCAGGAGCAAAGCTTCTGCAGTTAGCTACATTAAGAATAGTAACTCTGTATTCAAACCGTTTTGATTCTGAGCTTGTTCCTGGTCGTATAACAACTTATACCCTGTATCTAGAGCTGGTTTCTCTGCTCTCAGAACTTGAATCTCTGACACCTAGCTCAATGTATAAGCCAATTCCTATATATGATCATGATAATTTAAAACCAGTTATTGAGTCTCTTCTAAAGCGAATCCGAGATATTCTGCTGCGAGGCGGTGTCAGCTCTGCCTTGGCATTTGAATTCTTTGAAAAGAATTCTGTGCTGCAGCTGGATGATCTGGACGAGAGAATATTTGAGGCCAAGGAGCTTTTCCTTGCAGTTCAGTTTACCGGCAATCTGCGTGATCGTGTAAATGATATTGAAATAGGAGATAACTTCCGTCTAATTGATAAGAAGTCGTTATCCGATCGTATCCGTGGAGTCAAGTTGCTTGAAATTCGTAATCCGCCACAGTATCTGCCTAATATAGCGCATACTCTCTGGTTTAAGCTTGACTGTGATAGCTCTGAGAGAATTTGGAAATATATTAAAGAGGAGAAGAATATGGCAATAGATTGTGCAGGTGCTCTGTTCCCTAATTTAACAGCAACACTGTACGTGGGTGTTGATACACATTAATGTTTTAATGTAATTATTTTTATTGAGGATAAAGGATTATGGATCAGAAAATTGAATATATTCTTAATCCTATTTTTAAAAAGATCTGCGAATACTATTCTTTTAAAAAAAGCGGATATGAGGTTCCTAAGGAATTCATTCTTTCAGAGTTAAAGAATGAACTGACTAACATTAGTCACAAATGTGCTTCATATCCTATTCTTCAGCAGCAGTATTCTCAGATTGAGAAGCCTCTAATATTCTTTATTGACTACTCCATAAAAGAAGGCGGCTTTAGCTATTCAGATAATTATCAGGAAATAGCTAGAACTTTCAATGAATTCTCCGGAGATGAAAAATTCTTCGATCTGCTTTCTGATTGTTTAAGACGAAGTGATGACGAAGCAGTTGCAAAACTTTTCTACATTATGATGGGACTTGGTTTTGACGGTTCTTACAAGAGAAACCGAGCTGATGTTCTTGATATTATGAAGAAATGTGCTGAGCAGGTTAATCTTGGTCCTGACTTTCATAAGGAAAAGATTTCTCCAGACATAATTATTGAAGAGGATTTTGAAGCGGTTAATCCTGATAAAAAAGATCTGTTCAGACAGTCAAAGTTTTGGATACTGCTATTTGGTGGCTTAGCCTTTCTTTCATTTGTAATTAACTGGATTAGCTTTGCTTCCTCAATCTCCTCATATGTAGATGCTGTTGACAGAACTACATCTGCGGCCATGAGTAAATCCAGTATTAAAAACACTGGCCTGTATGAGGAACTTAATGACAGTAATTCTCATGAAGATGGTCAGGACGGACAGTAGAGAAAACATCATAGCTAACATAATAAGAGAGTAATCAGGTATGAACGAAAAAGAAGTTACCTCTCAGGGGGCGGATGTCGGTTTTATAATGGCTCATCCAATATGGACAGTAGTGATCATTCTGGGAATTATTATTTTTATATTCCTAATGATCAGATTTGTTTTCTTCCTTAACAGAAAACGTCAGAAAACTGTTGAAGTTGCTTCTCTGAAAAAAGACCTGATGATCTGGTCAAGACTGTCTTCTTTTGTTCGTGGCGGAAAAGAGACCGATAAGGCAAAGCTTGAGCTGAATAACAAGCTGGTTACAATTGACAGTCTGTTTAAGGACTGTTCTACCATTCTCAAGGTCAATCGCAAGCTGTACCGTCATAATCTGACATGGCATCTTATTGTAGGTGAACCAAACTGTGGTAAATCTGTTCTTCTTGAGAAATCCGGTCTGGATTACAATCCTTCCTTTAATGAAGGAAAGGATAAGCCTCCAGTAAAGTTCTATATCAATTCAAAAGAAGTTGTTGTCGATGTTTCTGGAAAGGTCTTTTTTGATAACTGGGCAGGGGGTTCAAGTGCAGAATGGAACTACATCTGTAGCAAGATAAGAAAGGCCAACAGGAGAAAACCTCTTGAATCGATCGTTGTTACGATCTCTGCTGAATCCCTGATAGCAGACAATAAGGAACTAACCTTGAAGAAGGCTCATCTGATTGTGGATGAACTGCTGCATCTGGCTTTTGTTCTTCGAATGAATCTGCCATGTTACGTGGTTATTACAAAACTTGATACAGTCTTAGGCTTCCGTGAGTATTTCAGTGTGGCCAATGATTCTATCACTAATCAGATTGTGGGTTATCAGCCAAAGGTTGAAGACGGTTTCTTCCACTCTGACGATTTTAATATCAGCTTTGATAAGTTAGTTCAAAGACTTAAGGCTGGCGCGGTAAATCAGCTGATGCGCCCGGATGTGGTTGATCTGACCAACAAAAATGAAAGCAGAATGCCTCTTACAGGAAATATCTACTTATTTGCTGATGGCGTTAGTGAGCTTAAAGATAATCTGATCATATATCTTGAAACTATTTTTGGTTCCAATTCACTTAGAGGCAGGGCTATTCTTCCTTTTAAAGGTGTTTTCCTTACCTCTGCAGAGGATAAGGGTTACTGTCTGAGTAACCGTTTTGCTCAGCTGCAGAATTCAACCGTGGATGATGCTCCAATAGTTGATAATAATAAGCTCAGTTCTGCATTTTTTATTAAAAAACTGTTATCTCTAAAGGTATTTGGAGAAAAGAAAGATGCTATTTTCACCAAACGTGAACTCTTTATCAGAAATCTTCCTTTCTATTCCTGCTGTGGCGGACTTATTCTGATTTCACTTATTTACTGGTACGGCACTCTGTTTAAGGCTGGTGAATTTGAAAAGAAACTAGAAGATGGAACTTTTTATTATCAGGAACTTGCTAAGGATATTGAATCTGGCGCTGTAGATTCTGCTCAGCTGTTTTCGGTCAACGATGATGGAAAAGTCATTAGGAATTTTGATATTCCGATGCCAAACTCAAACTCCATCTCCAGATTGAATTTCTTTTCACAGGCTCAAAAACGACTTGTCAGACCTGTAGATGCACCATGGCAGTTTTTCCCTCAGTCAATGGTTCATTTTGACTGGAGTAATGACAGCATCTATGGTGACAATTACTTTATCTATGACTATATTCAGACTAAGATGGCATTTTTCCCGGTTGTCGATATAGTTGAGTATAATATGATTAAGTATGGCCATGAGCCATATGACGAGCAAAAAACTGACGCTCTGTTCAATCTTATGGATATCTCTTTCTTTAATTTATACCACAAGAATGTCTATAAGAATGATGCCTACTCTTCCTCTATTATGAAATCCTTTATTAAATGGATTCTTCCTTCCTTTACAGAAGTACAGTCATCACAGTTCGAGTATTTCATCCCTGAGTATGATTATTCAAATAATACGACCAATTCTGCGATTGTACTGGATGAGAATTATTCAATTGCATGTAAGGCTGGTATTGAAGGTTTGGTTTCCAACTGGAGAAATTTAGGAAATTATTCAAGTCATAATTTTATCCAGCTGAACTCTTACATTAATGCGGCAAATGACATGCTCAATTCTTATGAAGAGCTTGAAGAAATTGCAAATCAGGATTACAAGGAAATGGAGTATGAGCATGTAAAGAGCATGGTTTATCGTGCACGTGCCGCAGCCTCCATGTATTTGACAAAGAGCCCTGTTATTGATGAACTAATGAAGTATGCGACTGTTGATACCTCTTCATCTATCAAGAGTACTCTGATTGAACAGACAGAAAAAGTTATTGGTGAAAAAGGTAAAACTGATGCTAAGATCGAAGTAAATCCGTTTTCATCCAGACTTTCATCTGCATACAGTTCATATAAGGCCTTGCTTGATAGAGATTTTGGTCAGCTTAAGAATTTTGAGAATAAACTGCATATTCTAGATGATAATGCCGGAGGACAGACTGTCCATTTTGGAGGTGTCGATTTTTCAAGCTTTGATACTGTAAAACATCAGGCCTTAACTTTAATCGATTATAAGAATGAGGAAATGAAAAAATCTCTTATCAAGATTAATCAGTCCCAGCTGTTTACACGTGATAAGAAGACAAAAACACAGAAAAAGAATGACACAGATAAATCTTCTGAAAATGACATTAATCAATACAACTATAATCTTTTAAGACAGATTATTCAGTTATCAAAATTATCTGTAGTATCTGGAAAAATGGAGCAGTGGACCTTAGATGAGCTTGATAAAAATACCACCATTCTTGATAGTGAATATGAGCGTAATATAGAGAATTTAACGTCTATTTTGAACGATCATCAGGGAAATGAGCTGGTAAATCACTGGATAACTAATGCCAAACGTCTTCTTGCTGCTGATTATTCGCTGCAATATGTGGATATCATAAAGCAGCTTCAGAATCTGTATCCATATGATGAATCAGAATATAAGATTCTTTCTAATCTGTCAGTAATAATTGCCAAGGATGAGTTAAACCGCAGTGAGGAACTGAATATTAAGTACCAGTCTGCAAGAGAGGTCCTTGGAGACTTTAAGATTAGAGATGAATATAATCCACAGGTATTCTTCCGTTACTTTGAGCCACTTGTTTTCATCAAGAAAGCTATGGAATCAAAGTCTAAGGAATTCGTATTTGCAAAACGTGTTCTTGCCTCTTCTTCAAGACTTAAGAAGATTCTGAATGCTTTTGCAACTTATTCTTCAAGCTATATGAAATACTGGTATCACCTGCCTGATACTGTTCATATGACAGCCAACAGCTATGCTGAATTCTATGATATAAGTTCAGATCTTAAAGCTTATATGGTGAATAATGAGCTTCAGCGTCTTTATACAGACAGCTATGAGATTATCACCAAGATAGATCCGATAATGCTGAATAAATCAGATGTTGAGCTCAGAAATAACTTTTTGACACAGCTTGACTCTCGTCGTAAATTTATCGATCTTGATTTTATTGATATCTGTAATGAAACTCTTACGGAGTGGAGCCTCCTGTCTGGCGATGCTACATATGCCAATAACCTGGTTATGCAGATGTCTCAGAAGGAGGTCAATGAAAAACTTCTGAATCTGAGCAAACCTCCAAAGGGCAATGCTTATATCCCTTGGTGGTCAGATTTTACAAAACTTGGTGTTAAGCTCTTAAAGCGAGATGCATCACACGAGGCCAGTCTCTCTCTGATGCAGTTCCAGTCTGAGTTAAAGGTATTCCCTATTGTAAAGGATGCAGATCCTCAGGAAAGAATACTGAGCAAGAACGATATCAAGAGTCTTCTGGTTATCTTTAAATCCTTTGGACTGTCAGATACTTCATCAGAAAAGGCCTCAGATCCTCTTGCAGCTTTTGCAAAACAGAATGATGTCTTAAAGAAGAATGATGATCTAAAGAGTCCTCTGATTTTCAGTCCTGAAACAAACAGACAGGCTGATTTCAAATCCTGGGCTTCAAGTATTTCCAATATCCTGGGTATCCTTTCTGGCAGTGGAAAGAATATGCAGTTTAAGATTGGTCTAGTTGACGCATCAGATCAGAGCCGTCTTCTGACAGCTCAGAACATCAACAGTGAGCTTGCAATTGCAAGATATCGTTATTTCGATATAACAGTAGGGGAGGGTAAGACTACACAGAAACTTCCTGCATTTGTAAACGGAAATAAGAATATTGCAATTTCTTCTGCTCCTATTGATAACAGTGAGATTGTTTTCAGATTCTATCGCTTCTCAGATTCTGCCGATCCTGACTGTCAGGTGGTAATTGATGGCGGATATCCTGCTTTGCAGCTGTATCTTGATGAAAGGGGAGAGTATAACGAGGATACAAAATCAACCTTTGTTCCTATTGAGATTGTTCCTGATGAAGGTGAGCCTAGTGTATTCTTCGTATCACTGGGAATTGTCGGAAAGCTTCCAACTCCTGAGGAATGGCCTGGTTCCGATAACTGGCCTGCAGCGGATAGTTTTGCCAATTACTAAGGAATGTTGTGCATGAAGATTTCCTTTAGAAAAACTGTAATATGGCTAATTATGGTCTCCGGAGTTCTGCTTTTGTCATCGTGCGGTTTATTTGATGAGAAAAAAGTGGTCAATCCGGAGATTGTTGGAGATAACTCCAATGATGATCATTATGTTTCTGACTCCGTAAATCAGAAGACTATCTCTGCTGGAAAGCTTTTGGATGATATCAATTCTGGAATACAGAACAGACTTCCATCTGGATACAACCTTATAAGGTTTCCTCAGAAATTCTCAAGCGTATTCATTAAACAGACTGTCAGAGAACAGCAGTCTCAGGCCTATAGCTTAGCTGAGGCTGGAGCTGTAAACAAGGCAGGGCCTCTCAAGGAGACCTCCATTAAAAGAATGGTACAGAACTGTAATATAGAATCTCTTCCGGATTCTATGAATTCAGCCTTTGCAGTAGTAACCAAAAAAACTCCTCTGCTGCTTATGCCATCTAACGATGTCTGGCATAAGGATAAGAAAACTAAGGACAGAAATCTTCTTCATCTTGATTACCTGTCGATTGGTGATCCAGTTGCTGTTTTGTCTGTAAGTGCGGATAAGCGCTATTATCTGGTTCAGACCAGATACTTAAGGGGCTGGGTTCCAATTGTAAATCTTGCTTTTACCAGATATTTAAGCTGGCTAAAAGTAGTAAAGCCATCCGATTTTGCTGTGGTTAAGTCGCCTGTTTATACAATTACTCTAGGAACAAAGGATAAGAAAACCTATGATTATGACATGGGTGATGTAATCCTTCTTGATACCTCAAAATCAACCTTTGAAAAACCAGTTGGACTGCTTCCTGTAAATGCTGGAGGGGTATTATCCTATAAAAATGCAGACTTATCCCCTGAGAGAGTAAATGTTGGTTATCTGGATTTAACACGAAAGAATATTCTTGCTCAGGCTCGTATGTATAAGAATCTATCCAGATCTGAATACGCGTATCTTCCTGAGCTTTATTCAAATTCACGCATTATTGCAAGGTCCTATCGTTCTGTGGGTGTCTATATGCCTCTGGATTTTAATTCCATGAAGTCCGCATCTCCCAAAACAATTGATCTTGTAGGAATGCCTTATGAGCAGAGAATTAGTGCATTTTTGCATGCTAAACCAGGCGATCTGCTCTTCTTTGATAATGATGTTGCACTATTCTACGGAACTCTTCCTAGATACTCCAAAAATATCAGGGATGTTATAGCCTATTTGTATGTTGATACGGTTGTGAATGAGATTGACTATAAAAAGGTCGAGAAGAAATACAATAGAATTATGGTATCTGATTTGAGATATCAGAGACCTTCTGGGCATACAGCTCTCAATGAGGTGGAGTTTATAGGTCAGTTCTTTACTCAAGATGTAAAATCATCCCATTCTACAGGCGGTGTAGTCACTTCTACCTCAAAGAATCAGGAAGAATACGATCCTCTGTATATCGATGAACTTGAGGTAAATAAGTAAGATACTTTCCAAATATTGAGATTAAACTGCGTTTAAAGCAAATCTGGTAGCCGAAGCTACCAGATCCAATTTCAATAAATAGAATATACTCAATTCTACTTAAATCTGTTGATAACAGGTTTCACTGGTGTAGCTTGAGGTTTGTCATTCTTAGATGCATTTGGTGTTTCTTCAGCCTTTTCCTCTGTCAGACCAGCCTCTTTTTCCAGATTTGCATAAAGATTCAGTTCTGCATGAGGAGCTTTTCCTTCTTCAACACTCTTACTCCAGTTATTTCTTCCGGCAGCGACCTCATAACCGAGCTTAAAGTAGGTCTCATATCTTTCCTTTAGCTTTTTCTCTCCTCCAGGAGCCAGAGCAAGCATCAGCATCAGTGAGTTGATTCCGTTGCCAAGCAGTCCTGCAGGAGTTTTTACTACAGTTGTTCCCTTTGGAGCAAGATCACCAAAACTCCAGAAAGCCACAAGTGACAGTAATCCCTCAGGTGTGTCTGGGCCTTTGTTACCGATTTGTAAACAGTTATTAGCGTTGTCCTCATCTGGAGAAACTATATAGCTGTATACGCTATCCAGAGCAGAGCGTTTATTCTTAATCTGAGCTTTAAGATCAACCTTTGGTAAGGCAGCTTTGATTGTTTCTATTGTCTCTTTTCTGGATGCCTCGATTTTATCCTGAAGCTCTTTTCTTGCCTTGGTAATAGGACTGTTTTCTATGTCAATAACGAAATCCTGACCCTGATTTCTGATCATTTTTTCGCAGGCTGCATTTAGTAGATCAAATAAATCCTTTCCATGTTCTTTTCGAATTTCGCTCATTACAATTTCGATAGCTTCTTCACAGTCTTTTCGAATTTCAGGATCAATGTGTTTTATTCTTTCCTGGTGATCTGCAAAGGCCTTATCTCTGTAGTTTCGAAATTCTGCTAGTTTCTGATCGACATCATAAGGTGGTTTTTCTGGCTTCTTGGCCCAATCTGGAAGAGAGAATGGCTTTGGTTTACCAATATCCTCAATATCGCGAGGTTTTGCTGGCGCTTTTTTTAGCTCCTTGAGTAAATCCAGAACACAGATATATGACCACCAGACCGCAGCTCGATTATGAAGATTGTAGGCAAGAAAAGCACAGGCATCCTTGTACTCTTTCTTGTTTTCAAGTTCATGCAGAAAATCCTCACTGTTTGGATTATTTTCTGAAATTTCGAGAAGGTCGGTGGTTGCAGGATACATTTCCTGCTCAACAGCTTCGTTTACAGTCTGGTACTTTAGAAGTACCAGGTGTTTATTCATCCATTCAAGCTGATTTGATACATTAGCCATGTTATAAATTTACTCCGTATGTTTTTTAGTTCATCTTTAAAGCTTTGGTTGCGATTTCTGTTGCACCGGCGCTAGTCTGTAGAGCTTTTGCTTCTGACTCAAGAGCTTTTGCCCTGTTCTTATTTGCCTCAGCGTCAGTTTGAGAGGCTGCAACCTCACCGCCTTGAGCTTTGACATCATCCTTAGCAAGAGAGCCTTCGTTAGAATTACCCTCAGCTTTCTTTTCATCAAGAACAGCCTTATCATCAGTTGGTTTGGATTCTCTGTCTCCAGAAGGATCACTTTCTTTGATATTGGAAGCAAGAACTGATTCCAGTGCTTCTTCAGCAATTATCATTGCTACGCCGGTTGCTATATCGGTTGCCAGACTTTGACCAAGTGCTTTGAGCTGTTCTTTACTTTCTTCTGTCAGTGCCATAATTCTGCTCCTATTTATTCAGACGTTGTATAAATAAACAACTAAACTACAGGTCTTGCTTTGACTTCAGTAATTACACTATCTTTCTTTGTTGTTGATGATATTGTTATAGCTCCTCCTGAAACAGCAACCTTGGCAGGTTTTAATCCCCAGACATTAGCTCCAACAACAGCGTGAATAGCAACTGTATTTAGGGCGTACTTAAGGCTTGCAAAAACATATTTGATATCCTGAGCATTATTTTTTCCTACATGGCCTTTTTTCTCAAACCAGTTTCCATCTTCATCTGCCATTTTCCATATTTCATTAACAATTCCCATTGCTTTGGAAATTAGATCTAATGCATCGCAGATAAAATCGCAGGTGTCAACGACAAAACGGCAAACAGTTCTTGAATCTGCATCTTTTGCTTCTTTCAATTCGTTTTCTGCGGCTTTCTTCTCTGCAGGCGTTGAAGCATTTGTTACTTTATTCTCAGCTTCTGTAACTTTTGTATTTGTACCATCTGTAGCATTGTATCTTTTATCTTTATATCCAGCTACGCCTCCTTTCCTTTCTTGTTTCTCTTCGTCCCATTTACCATAAAAGTAGTTAGTAAACACGTTTCCGTTAACATAAACGCCCATTGCCTCATTAAGAACAGGGAATAACACTCCATCTAAGATTCCTTTTTCATACTTTGAGGCGTTAGGGCCAACGTTAACAGCGATGGTATTACCCAGTTCTGAGACTAAATCTTCATCGAATTTTATGACACTTAGCATTGCTTTAGGCAAGGTTGTTGTTGCTAGGCTAGTTTCGTTACCACTAAGTCCAGATACACCCTTACTTACTTTGAATCCTGCTCCAACTCCGTCTTTTACAGCTGCGGCAAATTTGCCGGTTATATTAACCATTGGTGCTTTTACGCTTGTACCTTCAAAAGCATCTAAGGATATAGTTGAGCCAAAACTTGCCAGAGAACCGTTTGCAAATGGCATAGAACAAGCTTTCATAGATGAAGGAGCTATGGAGAAGGTTGTTCCTGCGCATCCCATCTTGATACTTCCTGGAGAGGTCATGGTAATTGATCCCGAGCCAGTCAGGGAAGTGGACTTAGATGAAGATATATTTATATTCTTAGCATTGATGGTTACGGTTCCTTTTGCGTTAATTTCCAGATTTCCGTCATGATCAATTTTAAATACATCATCGAAGCCTTCTGAAGTATTTTCTGGATATCCTATTTCTCCTATGAATTCGCAGGTTATTGCTTCTAGACCTTTTAGCGCATTTTGATATGCAGCATTCTTTTCCTTCTGCTTTTTGTCAGCATCTTTTTTCTTATCGTTTAGTGAGTTTATTTCATCATCAATTTTCTTGATCTCCTTCTGCTTTTTTTTCAGATCGTCACCAGTAAGAGTTTTTTCAGCTATTTCTGCTATCTGTTTATCGTTATTTTTAATTTTTATATTGCTTTCTATTTCTTTTAGAGCGCTGTCTGCTTCTTTAAACTCTTTCTTTGTTTTTTCCAAAAGTGTTCTTATTTCAGAACAGCGAGCTTTTATTGATTCAGCTTTTAATGGTTTGCAGTCTTCAGTATTCAAACCTCCAAGATAGCTTGCATTGATAGCTTTTGTTCCAGAATAATCCTGATAATACTTATAGGTGTTATCCTCTTTAACTAAGGCTTCGACAAGAGATGATTCTGTTCCATCCTGAATCTTATTTTTAACGTATTGCTTTATATCGGTATTTTTTTCTAGAGCAAGTTTTGAAATGCCAAATTTGCTTTCGTCAACCTCATATCCTTTAATTCCGGTATTTTTACTGTTATCCGTAGCATCCCATACGTGAACACGTGCTCCGTGGCTATGGGTTGCAAGTCCTTTGATTGAAGCTAGATTATTGTTTCTTTCCACTTTATCAGCTTCGCTAACTGTATCTGAGGCTCTCTGGGAGAGGAAGCTGTGTAGATAGTAATTATTATTTCCTGAAATAATCAGAACCTTTTGTCCAATACGAGGAATATTAAATATTTCTTTATTATATATTGTAGAGGTTAATTGAACCTGAACCGGCTTGCTGTGTCCTGAAGGCAGAGCGTAGAATAGGCTTGGGCTCTTGGTATTATCTCCTGCACAGATACAGATAGAGCCGGCCAGTGGTTCCTTTAAATCAGGAGAGTCCTTTGGTGCTGGCCAGTTTCCAGAGTAGTTGCCTTCTCCATCAGTTACAACAGCTTCTAGTACCATTACGTTATGGTGTGAAGCGTGAACTGTAATTTCTTTATTTACTGATACATTTTGCTCTTCAACTGGTGTGAAGTCAGTAAAGGAACCTGGTTCTTTGTTCTGATCCAGCTCATATGCACAGATTGTTTCCTCGATGCTAGGCTCATGTTTTTTGCTGGTATTGAAAACAGAACTGTCTAAACCTGCAAGAATGTGCAGATCAACATTATCAACAATAAGTTTCACTTCACTGTCAATGTAGTTTTGAGCCTTAATAACAGTTCCTGGAACGAAGATAAGATGTGATGCTGTAAGCCTGTAGCGCATCTTTTCTCTGTCTGTCTTGTTATTCAGATTTTTCAGGTTCTCAATTTCTGAATTTGTCTTTGATGCAATAGCATTTTTCTCTGTAGTAGTGGAGTAGATAAGGAATTCATTGTTACTGTCGAATGTGGCAAGATCTTCATTATTTACATCGATACTGAATGAGGTTAATTTAGGGGATCCACTATCAGACTGATCGCAGGTAACTTCAATATCGTAATTTAGCTTATCTGAGTTTGAGTCATCAAAATAGCTACTTATAACTCCATTACTCTTGCTGACTCCATAGCCCTTGCTCAGGAAGACCTTTATTATTTTTTTTTCCTTGTTATCTGCATGAATAATGTTGAAATTGAGGCCGAAATCGGTAAGGATTTTTCTTAAGCAATACAGTGGAGTGTAATTTCCGATCTGAATGCACACATTGTCAGGAAGAGATGAGAAAAGCTTCTTGTCTTTTGAATCTAGCAGCTCATACTGGATTGATAAAAAAGTACTGTCTTTGTAATCTTCACCATAGACAACTTTCTCTGGCTTACTTAGGAACTTCTCCAGCTTATCCTGAAGTTTTCCATAGGTAAGATCATGATATTTGTAATTGTTTCCTTTGAGAAGTTCGAATGGGGAGGCGAAATTAATCTCGAAAATATTAGCAGGCTTGCTGTCGGTCTTGGTAGTCACATCCATGGTTTTACCAAGAAATTTTACTGAAGAGATTAGTCCGTTCACTACTCGCTTAAAGCTGTAATTCTGTTTTATTTGCTTATCTTTGTTAGGAGCATGCAGATTATCAAGAATCTCCACCTCGATATTAATCATTTTTCCTATGAGTTGCTGTAGTTCAGACGCTTTTAGTGAGTTTGTCGCATAGAAGAACAGTTTTCCGTAATACAGATCTGATATTCCTTCTTTCATAGAAAACTCATAAACAGAGTATGAAGGAAATATAGCCTGCCCTTCAGTGAGTTCAGGAGTAATGCTGAAATAAATAGACTTTAGCTTTGTATTCATCTTATATTCCCTCGAAAACTGATTCTATATACAAATTAGGGCTGCAAGTGTACTAGTTGCTATGCAGATACAGTTCAATTCGCATATTTCAATCATAGTTGAGAAAAATAAACTAAACAGTTGCCTTTTCTGCATTTTTTTCTAAATAAAATCCTCAAAGATCACATATGTAGAAAAAAATTCGATTATCCTTAATAATAGGTAAAAAAATGTGTGTGATATGTGACTATTGTCAAAAATATGAAAAGTAGTGAAAATATTAAGAAAAACTTAGTCAAGATGTAAAATGCTAAAAGCATTGGCTTGTCTATATATTCTAATTGAAATATTCATTTCCTTTAATAAAGGAATAATCATTATTTTGTCTTTGTGATGTTTTGGTTGGTGACAATTACCGAATTCTATCTTTTGTGTAATGCATGATAATCAAGATGGGCTTGATCTTTCAGTTTTTTTCTTGAAACTTATAATACGCATATATTTACATAAGCTTTTTGTCATATTTTTAAGATTATTTGATCTACTTTTTGTATTTTTACTGTCTAGCTGAAAGAAAAGTATTTTACAGAAAATTATTCTTACAAAACAAAAAACTAATACATAAAATTGGTTCCTCACCTCCTTTTTTTTTTAAACTTTTATATTAGAAAATATGTGACTATCTTCATATATTTTAAAAGTAGTTAAAACAACAGGAAAAAATGATCTATATTGTGTAATAACAGAACAACATTATTTTGATAATGTTTCTTCTGCCGGTGACTTTAAGGAGAAATATATTCTTGTTGAGATTCTCCGATGAAAATTAAGAAGGCAGATTTTTAATCAACAGTTTTTATTTTCATGTAAATGAGATTAAAAACTTTTTTAACGGTCAAACTTCAGCTCTTTTAGAGCAGTGATGATCATAAAAGGAGATTTATTATGGCTTCAGATTTTTTTGTAAAGATTGACGGCATTGATGGTGATTCCAACGATAAGGGCCACAGCAAGTGGATCGAGCTCGTTGCTTTTTCTCATGGTTCTGTTCAGAACGTTGGTGCCGGAAGAGCTACTGATGTATCAGGTCGTGGTGCTTTTGAGCCATTCACTTTTGTTCATCTGATTGACAAGGCAACTCCAAAGATTCAGCAGTTCTGTATGTCAGGTCAGAAAGTAGCCAAGGTTCAGTTCCAGGTATGCCGTGCTGTTGCCGGTAAGCAGGAACCTGTATATGAGGTTACTCTTGAAAACGTGAAGATTTCCAAGGCATTTGTCAAGTCAGTAGTTTCTGGCGGAAACGGTGCAGACTCTCTGATTAACAGCTTCCAGGGCGCAGACGGTGCATACCTGCCTTTAGAACAGGTAGAGCTGGTAGCAGGCAAGATTACCTGGAAGTACACCGCTATTAAGCCTGATAACACCAAGGATGGTGCAGTAGAGGCAAACTTCAACCAGATTGAGAATGCTTAATCTGATTCTTGGGTAACTGGACTTTGTTAAAGGACTTTTTAGTTTAAATCGCACAAGTTAGGACCTTCTGGTAACTCAGATGTCCTAACAGAATAGCTCCCAAAGGGGAATTCCCAGATGGAGTAAAAATTTGAAAGGAGACTTATCATGGCTTCAGATTTTTTTGTAAAGATTGACGGTATTGACGGAGATTCAAACGATAAGGGCCACAGCAAGTGGATCGAGGCAATCTCTTTCTCCCATGGTTCAGTTCAGAACGTTGGTGCTGGAAGAGCAACTGATGTGTCTGGTCGAGGCGCTTTCGAACCATTCTCTTTCGTTCATCTGATTGACAAGGCAACACCAAAGATTCAGCAGTTCTGTATGTCTGGTCAGAAGATTGCAAAGGTTGAATTCCAGGTTTGTCGTGAGGTTGCAGGTGCGCAGGTACCAGTTTATGAGATTACTTTGGAAAATGTAAAGATCAGCAAGGCAGAAGTAAAATCTGTAGTATCTGGAGGAAACGGCGCAGAGAGTCTGATTAACACTTTCCAGGGAGCAGATGGAGCTTATCTGCCTGTAGAACAGGTACAACTTGTAGCAGGAAAGATCTCCTGGAAGTATACAGCAATTAAACCTGACAGCACCAAGGATGGTGCAGTAGAGGCAAACTTCAACCAGATTGAGAATGCTTAATTCTATAGAGGCTTTCTCCTTAGGGAGAAGGCCTTTTTTATTTACTGTAAAACGATATGGGGGATTGAGATAAGAAAAAATTTAGATAAAAAGCACTTTTTAGCACGATGTTATTGCGAGCAGTTTAATATTTTGAACAAAATAATTATGACATAGTTTCTAAAAATTGCTTTTTTTTCTTTAAAGTTAGCTAAAACAAAGAGATGATCACAGTAAATATGGCAGTCAATAACTACTCTTGAAGTTAGCAGTTATATATCTGAATTTGTTTGTTTTATTCAAATAATCGCGGTATTTAGAGAACAAGTGGGGGAGAAAATGGATTTTCCTGACTTATCGACACTGACGACTGAATTGCCTGACAATCGCTGTGGCGATAACTGTGAATATGATCAGTTGTACATGGAGTTAGATTCTCTTGCAGTTGGAGTCCCAGATTCAGAGATGGGGGATTCTGTAACTGAGGGAAAAGAGCCAGAATTTTCTAAGCTTTGCTCGTCATGCCTTTCATTATGGGAAAAGACCAGAGATCTTAGAGTTGCAACCTATTACACGATTGGTATGTCCTGCTGTAATGGCCTTGAAGGTTTGAAATTCGGTCTTCAGCTTATCGATTACCTGATTGACAATATGTGGGAGGACTTTTATCCAAAGCTTGATCCTGAGGATGATAACGATCCTACCGAACGAGTAAATATTCTCCATATGCTGTCCCCTCAAAGCGGCTCATACAATGATCCCATAAGGTTTATTTATCATCTAAGACAGAATCGTTTTGTAGATTCTCTGCCATATTCCATCAGAGATGTGATGGTGGTTCAAGGCTTTATCGAAGGAAAGACAGAGAACGAGGTTGACCCTGTTATTGTTAATGCAGAACTTAATGGTGTTCCTGCTGAAGAAATGGAAAGCCGCAGTAAGTGTGTTGATGACATTCTTGCTCTGCTCGATAAGATTTCTTCTAGCATGAATGAAAAGATGGGGAATGCAGGATATTTGAATCTTGAGGCTCTAATTGCTGAAATGAAGAGTGTCAAGAAGTTCATATCAGCATATAAAAAAGGAGGCGTTTCATCAGATGAATCTTCAAATGTTCAGGAAACAGGCGTTACTGAACAGAAAACTGACTTAGGAAACGGTGGTAGCGAGTCTGGTAAAAAATATATTGGCTTTGATATAAAGTCTTTTGTTGTTTCAGACCGTGGTGATGCCCTGATGCTTATAAAGAAATGCTCAGATTTCTTTGCGAAAACAGAACCTACCAGTCCTCTTCCTTTTTTATTAAACAGAGCTTTGCGTATGTCGGATATGAATCTTCTGGACATTATGCGAGAGATTGATGAAAACTCGGTTTCAAAGGCAATGGAACAGCTTGGCGTGATCCAGAAAGCCGAAGAATGATTTTTTAACAACAATAAGGATAGGTAAATAGAATGGCAAACAGCAGTTCTCAGAAATTTATTGGAAGGAACAGAGCTCCGAGAGTTCAGGTCGAATACGACGTAGAACTTTATGGTGCTGAGAAAAAGGTAAATCTTCCTTTTGTTATGGGGGTTATGTCAGACCTCTCTGGTAAACCAGAAGAGCCTCTTCCAAACGTTGAAGAGCGAAATTTTGTGGAATTCGATGCGGAAAATTTTGACAGCAGATTAAAGAGCATCAAACCAAGAGTTGCTTTCTCTGTACCAAATGTCCTTAATGACGATGGAGGCAATATTGCAGTCGATATTACCTTCAATAATATGGAAGACTTTTCTCCTGACAAGGTTGCAGAGAAGGTTGAAGGTGTAAAGCAGCTTTTAGATGCAAGAAAGCAGCTGGCTAATCTATTAAGTTATATGGATGGCAAGAGCGGTGCCGAAGAACTTCTGGGTAAGCTGCTTGAAGATCCTGCTCTGCTGAAGGCTCTGAGTGCCAAGGCAAAGGAAGAAATGGAAAAGGCCAAGGACGAATCTGCTGAAAAGACTGATAAGGAGTAAAGATTATTATGACAGATACAGTAAAAGAAGAAGGCGCACTATCTGCGGAGATGGAACTTTCTGATTTTGATAAACTTCTTAATCAGGAATTCAAGCCAAAATCCGAAGAGGCCGATGTTGCCGTAAAGGGAGCCGTAAGAACCCTTGTCTCTCAGGCTTTAGAGAATGCAACTTTAGTCAGTGACAATGCTATTAAGACTATTGAAGGCATCATCTCTGAGATTGACAAGAAACTCAGCGCTCAGGTTAATCAGATTATTCATCACAAGGATTTTGAAAATCTTGAAAGTGCCTGGCGTGGTCTTTCCTATCTGGTAAATAATACTGAAACCAGCACCCAGATGAAGATAAGAGTTCTTAACATCAGCAAAAAGGATGTGGCGAAGACTCTGAAGAAGTTCAAGGGAACTTCCTGGGACCAGAGCCCCCTGTTCAAGAAGATTTATGAAGAGGAATACGGTACCGCTGGTGGTGAGCCAATAGGTGCGATTGTTGGTGATTACTATTTTAATCATACCGGTCCTGATCTTGAGGTGTTAAAGGGTATTGCTCAGATTTCAGCTGCTGCTCATGCTCCATTTATTGCAGCTGCCGACCCTTCAATCATGAATCTGGATTCATGGCAGGAGCTGGCAAATCCTCGTGATATTTCAAAGATCTTCTCAACACCTGAATATGCGGCCTGGAGATCATTCAGAGATTCAGAGGACAGCCGTTATGTGGCTCTTACTCTTCCTCGTGTATTAAGTCGTGCTCCATATGGCGCTACTACCAATCCTGTAGAAACATTTGACTTTGAAGAGGATACCAGCAACGGTAATTCAGCAAATTACAACTGGATGAACGCCGCTTATGCTATGGGCGTAAACATCAACCGTTCTTTTACTGACTATGGCTGGTGTGCTCATATCCGTGGTGTTGAGTCTGGTGGTGTTGTTGAGTCTCTTCCAACTCATACCTTCCCATCAATGGATGGCGGTGTAACCATGAAATGCCCTACAGAGATTGCGATTACTGATCGTCGTGAGGCAGAACTTTCCAATAATGGATTCCTTCCATTATGTCACTGGAAGAATACTGATTATGCCGTATTCATCGGCGGTCAGACTGTAAATAAGCCTCAGGAATATGACAATCCAGATGCAACTGCAAACGCTAATTTATCCGCAAGACTTCCTTATATCTTTGCCACAACACGTTTCGCTCATTATCTGAAGTGTATTGTTCGTGACAAGATTGGTTCCTTCAAGGAAAGAGCCGATATGGAGAAGTGGCTGAGCAACTGGATTTCAAACTATGTTACCTCTGATCCAAATGCGTCTGAAGAGGTAAAGGCAAAGTATCCTCTGGCAGAAGCTAAGGTTGTTGTGGAGGATGTTGAAGGTCAGCCAGGATATTACAATGCCAAGTTCTACTTAAGACCTCATTATCAGCTTGAGGGCTTAACTACATCATTGAGATTAACCACAAAGGTTCCTAACGGAGCTAAGTAACACAAAGGAGATTAAGATATGGCCTCTGATTTTTATGTAAAAATTGATGGTATTGATGGAGATTCCAACGATAAAAGCCATGGCAAATGGATTGAAGTCGTAGCTTTCTCTCATGGGTCTGTTCAGAATGTTGGAGCTGGAAGAGCAACTGATGTATCAGGTCGTGGTGCATTTGAGCCATTCACCTTTGTTCATCTGATTGATAAGGCTACCCCAAAGATTCAGCAGTTCTGTATGTCAGGTCAGAAGGTTGCAAAGGTACAGTTCCAGGTATGCCGTGCTGTTGCCGGTAAGCAGGAGCCTGTATATGAGGTGACACTGGAGAATGTAAAGATTTCTAAGGCTTCTGTAAAGTCAGTAGTATCTGGCGGTAACGGCGCAGATGCACTGATTGACAGTTTCCAGGGATCTGACGGTGCCTATCTGCCTTTAGAGCAGGTGGATCTGGTTGCAGGCAAGATTACATGGAAGTACACCGCTATTAAGCCTGATAACACCAAGGATGGTGCCGTTGAGGCAAACTTCAATCAGATTGAGAACGCTTAACTCAGAAGGGCTTCCTTTCCCTGAGAAGGGGAGCCTTCTTTAAGGATTTCTATGGCAGATAGTTCAAAAAGTGGTCAGCAGTTTTATCTTCCTAGCCTGTTATCAAGGCTTACCAAAGAAGATATTGATGGACTTTCTGATATAGACATGCTTAAAGAAGAAATTCTGGATAATATTTTTATGCTCTTGAATTCAAGAGTTAGACCGGAAAGGAAAGACCTTGAGAATGATCCTTTTTTATATCGTTCGGTTTTAGGTTATGGCCTTAGCGATTTTTGCGGAATATCACATAATTCTTTTACTGTAGAGAAGCTGCTAGAAGAAATAAGAAGTCTGATTGAATTCTATGAACCAAGGCTAGATCCGGCAAGTATAAAAGTTCAGAGAGTAAAAAAAGAGGATGTGTCCTCTAATGTGAAGATTCAGATTACAGGACGAATTTCAGTTCCTCCTTATATTGATGAGGTTGATTTTCTGTTTACTCTGGACTTGGAATCAGGTGTTCCTCATGTACAAAGAGAATAAAAGAAAGGAGCATTTATGAATGAAGATTTCCTTTCGTATTATCGAGAGAACCTAGTTCATTTACGTCAGATGGGAACTGAATTTGGCTCTCAGTTTCCAAAGGTTGCTTCAAGACTGAATCTTACAAAACAGGATTCCCAGGATCCTTTTGTTGAAAGACTTCTTGAGGGAACAGCCTTTCTTGTTGCTCGTGCAGAAAAAAAATTTGATGACGGTTATCCTGAACTTTTACAGCAGATATTAAACAAAGTATGTCCTTTAGCATCTACTCCTGTACCTGCAGCTTCGGTTTTAAATTTTACTGGCTCTGGTCAGGAATATAAAACCGAACAGGTTGGATTTTCAACAGTATTCGACTGTAAAGTTGCAGGTAAGTTTTCAGCCTCCCTAAAACTAACCCCAATGTGGAGAACTCGTTTTTATCCATTGAGTGTCTCGGCTGCAAGTTATGAGTCTTCGCTGGTGAATATTCTGCCAACAGAAGAAATTGATGCTCTGAATCTTAAATCTGCTCTGCGCATGACTGTGCTTGGCTGCAATAATCTTAAAGATACCGGTTCTGATAATAATGGTATCGATATTTATTTGGATATGGCGGATTCTAATGCTTCAAGAATGGCGTACTGTTTTAATCGTCATCTTAAAGCTGTATATATTGAGGATGAGTCCGGCAATATAACCAAGGTTAGCGATAAACTTGAATGTGGCTACAAAGCCGAACAGTGTGAGAACATTTTTGATGAGATTTTTGGCTATATGCCAGGAGTAAGTCTTCTTCAGATGTATTTCTCCTATCCTTTCATCTATCGTTTTATATCTGTCAGAGGCCTTCTTGATATCTTAAAGAAGTCATCCCAGAATACATTAAATCTTATTTTTGCTTTTTCGTCTTTAGTTGAGTTAGGTGGTGAAGTAACAGAGTCCTCCTTTAAATTCTCGTGTCTTCCGGTAATTAATCTGTTCAAGATGCGTAGCAGTCGCTCTACACTTAATTTAAAACATGAGTTCCTTGTGAGCGCAGATAGAACAAAATCTTTAGATTATGAAATTATCAAAATTGAGAATGTTGAGCTATATGATTCACATAACGTTCATGTGAATACAGCACTACCTTTCTATTCATTCAGAAATACACTGGATAATGAGGATAATGCGGTGTTTTTCTCAACGGTAAGACGAGATCGTCTTAACGGTATATACAGACCAAGAAGTAATTACCAGAAGACAGAGGTATTCATATCTCTGTCAGGGGCTATTTACAATTCTGCTATTAGAGATCTTCGGGAATTTACCGCAAATCTGTGGTGTTCAAATGCGGATCTGTCGCTATTTGTCGGATCAAACAAAAAAGTAACAACTCCTGATGGAAGTGGATCTGCATCATTTATTTTTCCGTTAACTTCTCCTCGTCCTGCATTCTTTATGAGAGGAGATCTCAACGGATTTTCCAGACTCTCGTTTATTCTTATGAATTTATCTGCACAGCTTTTACAGCATAGTGATGAGTGTAAGGTTGTACTGCAGAATCTGATACAGATTTTTTATCATGGCTCTATTGATGAAAAGAAGATTCTGATTGGAGCTATAAATAAGGTTGAAACAGGTCCAAGTGTATTCAGATTCGTTGAAACTGGACATATATATTTTGAAAAGGGATTTAAAGTTGACATAGTTCTTGACGAAAGTAATCTTACAGGTTTCGGTGTTTATGCATTGGGGTCAGTGCTTAGAAGAGTGCTGTGTGATTTTACTTCGTTAAATCTGCTGATTAGGTTTTCTCTCTATGGCGTAAAATCGGGGTTAATCTGCTCATGGACACAAGAGAAAGACAGGTAAAGCAGGCTTTAAGAGCCATGCGTAATTTTGGTGGTGTAGACTTTTTTGAAGTTGTAAGAGATTTCGAAAAAGCGAGTGGCATCGTGCCTGGAATTGGCTATAGAAAATCATCAAAATGCAATGTCCGTTTTTCTCAGAAACCAACACTGAGTGGAGTCCTTCCTGCAGTTACTGCAATAAGTGAAGATAAGAATGGCAACTCGGTAATTGAAGTTTCAGGTCCGGGATTAACCGGAACTGATGGACCTATGCCTTTAGAATTCACCAGCAGGGTATTGCAGCTTTCAAACAATTACTATGATTACGCTCTGCAGCGTTTTATAGATATCATCAATAATGAGTTTCTGTCCCTTTATTATCGTGCGTATGCTCAAAAGGATTTGGCCATTGGTTTTGATAAAAAGGAGAATAATCTTCCTCGCAGCATTTTCAGAGCCTTTTCTGGAGCTCCTGCCGACAGAGATCCTGAACTTCCAAAGTTTGCGGCTGAAGCAATGATGCCTTTTGTTATTTCAAAGAACAGTGGAGCAGAAGGTTTAAGGACAATTTTAAGAGAGTTCTTTGGCTTTGATATCAGAATTGAAAGCAATATTTTTGAGCGTTATTTGATCCCTGAAGATCTGCGTTGCAGACTAGGGCATAGAGATACCTGTACTTTGGGGGTAAGTATGCAGATAGGAAAGCATTTCTACAGTCACACCAAGAAATTTGATTTAAAGCTTGGTCCTATGGATTTTAAAGATTGTTATGCAATGCTTCCTGGAACAAAAAATTATAACTATCTGATAGAAATTATAAACCTGTATCTTCAGAAACCACTGGATTATGACCTGATATTTATTCTAAGGAAGAATTCCCTGAAAGGTATTTATCTGAACGGTAATTATTCATTAGGGTCAAACTGTTATTTTAAATACACAAATGAAAAGGGAGAGTGTCAGATTGTCATTAATGTTTCTCGACTTAATGGACATGCTGCCTAGACACAATAAGGAGTCAGTAAATGTTGAAACTTAAAAGAGTTCAGATTTTCGGAAAACTCGATAAGACGGCATATAAGGCATTAGAAAGTGCAACAGTACTGTGCAAAACCAGAGGAAATCCATATATAGAACTGGTTCATTTTATAAATCAGATTCTTTTAGGGGATGCCAGTGATGTACATGAGATAGTGCGTTATTTCTCTTTAGATGAAGCACAGCTGTCTAAGGATCTTATTGCCGCACTGGACCGACTGCCTCGAGGTGCAAGTTCAATAAGTGATTTCAGCAGTACCATTGAGCTGGCTATCCGTGAAGCCTGGATGGCAACTTCAATTGTTTATCAGGAACGAACCATCAGAACTGGTCATCTGCTTCTGGCGATGAAGCAGAATCAGGAGCTTTCCCGTATTCTTTCTGACATCAGCTCTGAGTTTATCAAGGTAAACGGAGACATGCTTCAGGAAAAATTTGCCGAAATAGTGAAGAACTCTCCTGAAG
Source organism: uncultured Succinivibrio sp. (assembly GCF_902756765.1). Taxonomy (NCBI): domain Bacteria; kingdom Pseudomonadati; phylum Pseudomonadota; class Gammaproteobacteria; order Aeromonadales; family Succinivibrionaceae; genus Succinivibrio; species uncultured Succinivibrio sp. The sequence goes on from NZ_CACVSS010000002.1 coordinate 34,259, forward strand.
TTTCAAGTGTAGTAAGCGGGTCCGAAGGCGCTACCGGTCAGGCAGGACAGATGCTTTCCAATCCTGCAATGGGCAAGGGGGAGGCTCTAGATCTATACACAACTGATCTTACAGCTCAGGCTAAGGAAGGAAAAATTGACAACATTGTCGGACGTGATGAAGAAATCCGCAAGATGATAGATATTCTGATGCGTAGAAGACAGAATAATCCAATCCTGACAGGTGAAGCTGGTGTAGGTAAGACTGCAGTGGTTGAAGGCTTTGCCAAACGTCTTGCTGATGGAGATGTTCCTGACTGCCTTAAGGGCACAGTTCTGCGTTCTCTGGATTTAGGTCTTTTACAGGCTGGCGCATCAATGAAGGGTGAGTTTGAAAATCGACTCAAACAGGTAATTGAAGAGGTTAAAAGTTCAGATACTCCTATTATTCTGTTTATTGATGAGGCCCATACCTTAATCGGTGCCGGTGGTGCAGCAGGTCAGAATGATGCTGCAAATCTTTTGAAGCCTGCTTTAGCCCGAGGTGAGTTGAGATGTATTGCCGCAACAACCTATCAGGAATACGTTAAGTACTTTGAGAAAGATCCTGCATTAACCAGACGTTTTGAAAATATTCTGGTTTTAGAGCCAGATGATGACAAGGCTGTGCAGATGCTTCGCGGCATGACTCATATGCTAGAGGGACATCATAAAGTCAGAATTTTAGATGAGGCCCTAAGTGCTACCGTTAAACTTTCACGTCGCTATATTCCAGCGCGTCAGTTGCCTGATAAAGGTGTAAGCGTTCTTGATACAGCTTGTGCAAAGGTTGCCTTAAGTCAGAGTCAGGAGCCATATGAAATTGAATACTCCAGACGCAAAATTGAAGCTATGACCTTGGAGCAGGAGATTCTGAGCAGAGAAAATTCACAGGGATTTCTGCATGAGGATGAACTGAAAGCTCTTGCTGATAAGCTTAATAAGGAAAAGACCCATTACGATGAGCTTAATGAAAAATTAAATAAGATCAAAGAAAAAGCTAAAGAGTATTTTGACCTGTGCGAGAAGATAGCTCCTCATAAGGATAAAAAAGAAGAGGTTAATGCTGAAGAGAAAGCTGCGAATGCTGAAAATGCAAAGTCTGCAGAGAAGCCTTCTAAGAAAGAAAAAGCTTCAGGCAGTAAGCCTTCAAAAGCTGATTTTGAGAAGCTAAAAAAACTCAGAGAAGAACTCAATGATATGCAGGGTGAAAACCCAATGCTGCTTCCTGAGGTGGATGCCCAGGCTGTTTGTACTGTTATTTCTGAGTGGACAGGTATTCCTCTTGGCAGAATGATGAAGGATGAGATCAACTCTGTTCTCAAGATGTCTGAATTCCTGCAGCAGAGAGTTATCGGTCAGCCTCATGCTCTTGATTTGATTGCAAAGCGCCTGATGACATCAAGAGCAAATCTTTCTGATCCAAATCGACCAATTGCTGTTCTGATGCTGGCAGGTCCGTCCGGTGTAGGTAAGACTGAAACCGCCCTGGCTCTGGCAGAACAGTTGTATGGAACTGAAAGTAATGTGATTACAATCAATATGAGTGAGTTCCAGGAAGCACATACGGTTTCTACCCTGAAAGGTGCGCCTCCAGGATATGTAGGTTATGGCGAGGGCGGTGTTTTAACAGAGGCTGTTCGTCGCAGACCATATAGTGTGGTTTTACTGGATGAGATTGAAAAAGCACATAAGGACGTTCATGAGATATTCTTCCAGGTTTTTGATAAGGGCCAGATGGAGGACGGCTCAGGAAGACTCATCAATTTTAGGAATTGCGTGATTATACTGACGACCAATGTTGGAGATGATGCGATTATGAATCTCTGTCAGGATGAAGATAATCTGCCTGATCCTTCTGTTTTAGAGGAAGCGGCACGTCCTGCAATGATGAAAGTATTCCCAGCTGCATTATTGGGTCGCATTAATATAATTCCGTACTATCCTTTAGGTAAGAAGGCATTAAATCATATTGTTGATTTGAAGCTTAATAAGATTGTAAAACGTGTTAAGGAAAACTATCACGCAGAGTTCAGATATACACAGGAACTTCGAGATGAGATTATCTCAAGATGCAATAATGTTGCATCTGGTGCTCGTCTGATTGATGCGATTGTAAACAATGATCTGTTACCTGAACTGAGCGCGCGTTTCCTTGAATGTACAATGGAAGAAAAACAGCTTGTATCCGCAACCGCAAGTGCCAAGGACGGCAAGTTTGTTTTTGACTTTGAAACTAAAGAGGTGTGATTATGACTCCTGCAGCAACATTGGTAAATGTAACTGCAACAGGAGATGTTGTAACCGGCCCAGGTATGCCTCTTAACCTAGTTAATGCTTTACCTGAAGCCTGTCTCGGTGACCTTGTTGCAGGCCCCGTATGTGTAGGGGCAATTTCGGTGACAACAGCGGTAAATCATCTTGTCAAAGGAAGACCTGCCGCCTGCTTGAGTTCCGTAGTTAGCGGAGTAAACCCAGTTGTTGGTGCTCCAGTGGCAACGGCTGTTGTTGTGGTTCCTAATATCAACAGAATAGTATGATTCTGTTCTGAATATTTTTAGATTTTTAACCTACGAAAAAGCTAGGCCTATAGTAGTATGACCTAGCTTTGCATTTTTTTGGCGGAACTGCAAAATGCAGTTACCGCGTCAATGACTCTCTTTAGAAGATGTTGTCAGAGCTTACACCTGAGGTATCAACTTCAGTCTGAACAGGAGCTCCTCGACTGTCAGTTGCTGTGTTTTCTACACCATCATCTCCGACATCAGTCTCTGAAATTGTGGTACCGCCGCGGATACACCAGTCAGAAATCCCATGGTTTGAACATTTCTCCAGTCCTGCAGGAACAGGAATTGGAGCAGGAGGTGTTCCGGCCTGAGAGAGTTTTATAAACTCAGCCCAGATTGGCAGGGCAGAATAGGCACCGCCTTCTGGACCCTGAGTTCTTGACCATCCGAGATCTCTGTCTGAATCAAATCCCATCCAGGATGTAGCCACAATGTCTCCATTGAATCCTGAGAACCAGGCATCATGAACATTGTTTGTGGTGCCTGTTTTACCATGAAGATCTTCTCTTCCTGTTACGGCTTTTGCTCTTCCGCCAGTTCCCCAGTAGTTTCCTGAGATACCGTGGCCACCGTATATAACTGAGCTCATCATGTCTCCGACAATAAATGCATTCTTATGGGAAAGCACCTGTGGGGCACTGTTTTCTGGTTCATCAATACCTTCAACATATTCAAGCTTGATGCCGTTTACTACTCTGTCTGGAGCATTTGGATCTGCTATTTTAGGTTTCTCCTCAAAGATAACCTGTCCATTCTTAACAATTTTGGAAATCAGATAAGGAGTAATCTTGTAGCCTCCATTTGCAAAGGTTGCATAGCCAGTAACCAGCTGTAAAGGAGTTACTTCCACAGAACCTAAAGCCATTGATTCAACCTGCTGTGATTTTGGAAGATTAAAGCCGAACTTCTGAATATGTTCAACTGCATTCTGAACTCCGATTTGGCGGATTAGACGGATTGAAACAACATTCTTTGAACGGGCAAGACCTTCTCTTAAAGTCATGGCACCGTCATAGCGGTTAGGAGAATTCTTTGGTACCCACCAGGTCATTGAGCCAGGATCCCAGGTTTTGATTGGAAGATCCTGGAAGATGGAGTTAATGTTAATTCCTCTTGCAACTGCTGCTGAGTATAGAAATGGTTTGAAGTTAGAGCCAGTTTGACGTACGGACTGGGAGGCTCTGTCAAATTTACTTTTGGCAAAGTCATATCCGCCAACAGTTGCCACAATACCACCAGTGTACTGGTTTAGAGCAACAATAGCAGCCTCAACCTGTGGAATCTGAGTTAGGACATTTTCCTGCTTGTCATTTACGTAGTAGTAAATCAGATCACCTAATGCAACAACATCTGATACTTTCTTTGGTGATGGCCCCTGTCTTTTGTCAGATACAAAAGGTGCAGCCCATTTCATGTTGTCAAAGGTAATTTTTATCTCTGTATCCTTTCTGGCTATAGCTGTGCATACACCGTTTTCATCACTGATTTCTGTAACAATGGCTGGCTTGATGTAATGGAACTTATCTGCGTTATACAGATATTTTGCTCTGTCAAAGGTATCTGGTGAGTAATCCTTGATTTTATTGATATTATCAGCAGCACCTCTGTAGCCGTGACGACGGTCATAGTCGGTAACTCCCTTGAACACAGCATAATTTGCAGCTTCCTGATCTTTTGAAAGAACGGTAGTGTAGATTTCATAACCGTCAAGGTAAGCCTGATCTCCATACTTGTCTAGTATGGCCTGACGTACGGCTTCTGCTACGTACGGTGCATAGGATTCAAGCTTTGAGGAGTGGAACTCTGCTCTGTAAGGCTCTGCTTCCGCTTTTTTGTATTCGTCTTCGGTAATAAATCCTAAAGAGAGCATTCTCTCTAAAACCAGATGTCTTCTTTCTCTTGATCGTTCTGGATTTGAGATTGGGTTTAGTATTGAAGGTGCCTTAGGAAGACCTGCAATAGTTGCCATCTGTCCTAGAGTCAGTTCATCAAGATTTTTTCCATAGTAGGTCTGAGCTGCGGCTGCAACACCGTATGATCTGTGGCCTAAGGCAATCTTGTTTAGGTAAAGCTCAAAGATTTCTTCTTTTGTCAGAACCTGTTCGATTCTAAGAGAAATGAATATTTCCTTTAGTTTTCTCTGAATGGTTTTCTCTCTGGTCAGATAGAAATTTCTTGCTACCTGCTGAGTGATTGTACTTGCACCCTGACGAGCAGATGCTGCAGTAAGAGAAACAATGGCAGCACGGAATATACCGATAGGATCAATTCCGCTGTGTTCATAAAAACGGGTATCCTCAATTGCCAGAAAGGCCTTTTTCAGTTTATCTGGAATTTTGTCAATTGATACTGGAATACGTTTTGCTTCTCCAAATTCCCCAATAAGTTTATTATCTGCGGTGTAAATCTTCATTGGAGTTTCAAAACTGACTTCCTTTAATTTTTCTACGTCAGGAAGGTCGCCTAAAGCCTGATAATATAAACCAGCGCTGGCTACACCAATAGCTCCGATTCCGAATAATCCAGACCAAAGAGCAAATTTTAAATATTTAAAAAACACAAAAAGCCTCTGTTAAAACTTAGCATCTCTCATTTTGTGTGTATATTATATCTTATGCAATCTTGAAAACACACTGTTTAAGTATATGTCACCTTACTTCTCAGGTCCAAATGGTTCGTATTTTTCTGTCTATAAAAAAATGTGACGATATCTAAAGCTTTTATTATTTTTTTTACTAATTCTTTGTGATTTCATCAGATTTTTTAAACAAAGCTCAATTATTACCATTTTGTTCAACTAAAATCTCAAATAGGAAGTAGCAAAATATTCCTAATTCGTTGAGATTATGATTGTTTTTCATTTCGTTAGGATTAGGCTGCTGTGTTTTATTTTTACGATAGATAGTGGTGTGGCTATGAGTATTAAGGTCCGTCTTGCTATATTGAACTTTCTTCATATGGGAGCCTGGGGTGCCTATCTTATAAGTATGGGTAACTACTTTGTTCATATAGGCCTTGCAAACAGAATCGGCTCCTTCTACGCCTTAATAGGAATTGTTTCATTTTTTACCCCTACCATCGCAGGTATCATCGCTGACAGATATATTCAGCCAGTAAGAGTTCTAGGACTGTGTCATCTTCTGTGTGGTCTTGGAATGCTGGTGCTGTTCTATATAGGAGGATCTCCGGATGCCGGATTGCTTTATTCAAAAATGTATCTGGTATATTTCTTCTGTATAGCCTGCTATATGGGCTCATACTCACTAGTTCTTTCGGTATCTTATACGCTTTTGGAACAGGAACATCTGGATACCGTTAAGCACTTTCCTTCAATCAGAGTATTCGGTTCCATCGGCTTTGTTGTATTCATGTGGCTGACAGATCTGTTTAACTTTGAGGCTTCTGAAAAACAGTTCATGCTGTCAGGAATTGTAAGTCTTGTTTTCTTCCTTTATACCTTTACTCTTCCTGTATGTGAGCAGCAGAAACAGCTTAAGCATCAGACCCTAAGAGAAATGTTTGGTCTTAATGCCTTTGGTCTGTTTAAGAACAAGGAACTATGTATATTCTTTATTTTCTCGGCTCTCTTAGGTATTAATCTGCAGATTGCCAATGCCTACGGAACTCCTTATCTTTCAAGTTTCTCCAGAATGGCTGAGTATGCAGACTCCTTTGCGGTTAAGCACTCAAATATTCTGTATTCTCTGTCTCAGATCAGCGAATGCGCCTGTCTGCTTCTGATTCCATTCTTCCTTAAGCGTTTTGGTATCAAGGCTGTAATGCTTCTGGCTATGGCTGCATGGGCTTTAAGATTCTTCTTTATGGGGGCTGGTAACCCAGGTTCTGGTTTATATCTGCTGATCCTCTCAATGATTGTCTATGGATTTGCCTTTGATTTCTTTGTAATTTCAAGCTCAATCTATATTGATAAAAAGGCACCAAATAACATACGTAGCAGTGCACAGGGCCTGTTCTGGATGATGGCAAATGGTGTCGGCTCTTCTGTTGGTTCGATGTTTGCCCAGTCTGTGATCAATATGAATACTGAAACCGACGGTACAATAGACTGGTACCCAAGCTGGATGAGCTTCAGTATTTATGCTCTGGTTATCTGTATTCTGTTCTTCTTCATGTTCCATCCTAAGGTGGAAGAGGAGGAGACTAATCCTGCAGGAGAGAAACCTGTATAACATAAAGTTATCTTCTCCGTAGAAACAACAAAACAATTTCAAAACATAATTTCAACATCTGATCTGAAACGAGGTTGATGTTGAATTATGTTTTTGTGTTTTTTTCTGTCCTGGATTTCAATTTTTCTTTTGATTTGTTTCCTATTTCTGTGCAACAGCCTCGTTTTTTGTTGAAAATTCTGAAAATGAAGTAGAATCTGACTAAATATCTTAATCAGTATATGAACAAAACGCGGAGCTGTAATGTCCAGATCAGAAAAAAGCAGAATTATTCTTGTAGGTCCAATGGGAGCTGGTAAAAGTTCAATTGGTAAATCACTGGCATTGCTTACACAGAAACCTTTTATCGATGTTGATGAAGAAATTGTCAGAACCACTTTAAAGAGTATCCCTGAGATTTTTGCAGAATCGGGGGAAAGTGGCTTTAGAAAAATAGAAACCGAAGTTTTAAAAAATTGTCTTAAATATGATGCAGTGATCGCAACAGGAGGAGGAATTGTAACTTCTGATGAGAACCGACAGCTGATTAAGAATAATGGTTTTGTTGTTTATCTTTACGCAAGCGTTGATACTCAGTATTTAAGAACTAAGAATGATTCAAATCGACCTATGATCGCCGTTGAAGATCCCAAGTCCAGATTAAATGAAATTTTTACCAGACGTAAGCCTTTATATGAGGAGGTTCAGGACTGTCTGGTTGATACTAATATTCAGACAATTAAACAATGTGTAGAACAGATTAAATCAGAAATCAGGAAATAAAGATGGAAAAAATAACAGTCGGACTTAATGAACGTACTTACCCTATATACATTGGAACATCTCAGCATTATGGTGAGTTGGTAAGAAAGGCCCTTCCAAAAATCAGAGATCTGATGGTTGTAACCAATGATACTGTTGGTCCTCTTTATTTTGATTCCCTGAAGAAACAGCTGGAAGAATCTGGATTTAAAGTCTGTGAGTGTGTTCTAAAGGACGGAGAAGCCTATAAAACCATCGATAGTTTCTGGGAAATTCAGACAGCTCTTTTAGAAAATAATTTTGCCCGCGACAGTGCCATTATAGCTCTTGGTGGTGGTGTTGTTGGTGATATGGCTGGTTTTGCTGCTTCAACTTATCAGCGAGGAATTCCTTTTATTCAGATTCCTACTACACTTTTAGCCATGGTTGATTCCTCTGTAGGAGGAAAGACAGCAATCAATCATCCTTTAGGAAAAAACATGATTGGAGCATTCTATCAGCCAAAAGCTGTAATTGCTGATCTTGATACTTTAAAGACTCTTCCCAAAAGAGAGCTTACCGCTGGCTTAGGTGAGGTTGTTAAGACTGCAATTATCTATGATGCTGAATTCTTCTGCTATCTTGAACAGAATATAGATAAAGTCTTTTCCTATGATCTTGGGGTGATTGGCAGAATTGTAAAAAACTGCTGTCAGGTAAAGGCAAGCGTGGTTTCAGAAGATGAGAAAGAACATGGTCTTCGAGCAATTCTCAATTACGGTCATACCTTTGGTCATGCTATAGAGGCTTTTTTAGGGTTTGGAACCTGGCTTCACGGAGAAGCTGTTGGACTTGGCATGGTTATAGCGTCTGCACTTGGAAGAAAACGCGGTCTGATAAGTGCACAGGATGATGAGCGAATGCTACAACTGTGCAGAAAGGCTCTGCTTCCTGTAAAAATCCCAGAGAACATGACTGCAGATGATTTTATTAAGCATATGCGTCACGATAAAAAGGTAAGACAGGGGACAATCAGATATGTTCTTCCAACCTCAATCGGAAAAGTTGACATTTTTTCTGATGTAACCGATGAAGAGATAAAAAATTTAATTAACTCTCTGAAATAATATAGTAAAATTCCAGTAGTTAATGAAAATAAAGTTCTAAGCCATTGTCTAACGGCAATCTAAGCTTTCAACTGTATATTCCTGTGCGGAAGCAAATTGTTTTGACACGGAATTATTTGGTCTTGCTATTGGGGATTCGATGAAATATAAGAATTTTTCAACCGCTAAGTCTTTATTGGACTGCGTTAAGCATCTGCAGTCTGATTTGGAATACGGTGAAAAGATTATTTTTCTGACAGGTAATTCCGGAAGTGGCAGAACCAGTGTCTGTGAACATATTGTTAACGCACTGGATGAGAGTTTTTCGACAGTATTCATTCCCTGTCAGAGGGAGATGTCTATAGAACGTCTCAGACAGCTTTTCCTTCAGCAGGCGGCTCCTGCTGATAAATGGGACGAGACAATTCCTCTATATCAGAGTTTTAAATCCTTATCTATTCCTGTAAGACAGAAACTGTTGGTGGTCATTGATAATATCGACGATGTAATCACATCTTTTTCTGATGAGGTTTTTGAACTCTTTTCTCAGTTTTTAGGTCAAAATCGATTTTCTTTTTTGATCACGTCTCATCCTTTGTGGGCTCAGGCTAAGATCTCTTCTTCATTAAATGATAAGCTAGAAGTTAAAGAGTACGAGATTCCAAAAATCCCGATGCAGGAAGCTTTGGATATCAGCAGACAGCTGTTTTCACATGCTGGGCTTGAGAAAGTATATAACGTCATTTTACCTAAATTACCTAATGCGCTGGAATCCTGCGATGGTAATCTGGGAAGAATCATCAAACTAACGGAGACTTTTATGGCAGATCCTATTGAAGTAGAGAAAGATCAGCAAAAACAGAATGCTGATAAGAATGTTTCTGAAGTGAAAAAACACAACAGTACCGGTATTTTTATTGCAATTGTCTGTGTTGTAATTGTTCTGGCCTGCCTGATTCCTGTATTTTTAGGTACCAACGTTGTAGATAAAATCCTAGGAAGAACTCCTCCTGAAGAACCTTCTAAACAGCAGGTTGAGGTTTCAACTTCCATAGCTGATCCTGCACAGGCCAATAAACTTACTTTCGGAGATGAAGATAAGAAAGATCAGAGTGTTAGTGATGATCCTTTAGCTGTATCCGCAGGTTCAATCGGTGACATTAAGGCTAATGGTCCAAAAGGTTCTGAAAAGGAAGCTGTCAAGGATGAAGGCGGTCTTCTTCCTAAGATAGACGGTGGTGTTGAGGCAGAGGAAGTTAAGTCTACCACAAAGAATTCTGTAACACTTCAGGGTGAAGCTCTTGAGGCTATCGAAGGCAAGGGGGCTGATGCAAAATCAGACAATCCCAGGCGAGGATTGGCAGGATCTATAGATAAAAAGGAAAAAGAAAAGTCAGAGAAGGAAACAGCCGTTTCCAAATCTGACGAGATCTCTGCCAATAAGGAAGAAGCTCCTTTAGTTGTTTTACACAGAGAAAACAGTATCCTTTACAAGGATAAAATCCAGAAAGAGGATGAGGCAATTGCTCTAAAGCGTAAGGCTGATGAGGAAGCTGCAGCAAAACTGGCTGAGGCTCAGGCGCAGGCCAAAAGGGACTTAGCGGCTAAAGAGAAGGCAAAACAGAAAGCAGAGGCTAATTCTTCTGAAGTTAAGGAAACAGCTCAGACTCAGAAAAAGGCCGAACCTGCAAAAGCCTCAAAAACACCAGTTAGAAGAAGTTCAAAGGCATATGCCGGAGAGAATTCTGAAATTGATTCTATGAACTCAAATCATTATACTCTTCAGGTGTTAGCCGGAACTGATAAATCCGCTCTGCAGAGAGCTGCCTCATATGTTGACGGCAAGTACTGGATTTATTCTACAGTCCGTAACGGAAGACCTTGGCATGTTCTTATTACAGGTGATTATGCCTCACCTCGTGCAGCTATTGATGCGAGCAGAAGTCTGCCTGCTTCTATAAGAAATGCAGGACCGTTTGCCAAGACTTTCGATAAAGTTAAATCAGAAATGAGATTGCAGTAATCGTGAAAGAAAAGAATTTTTTGATAGCAGGTTCTATCCTGTCAGCAGATCTTTTAAATCTTGAAAGAGATGTAAAGGAAGCTTTAGATGTAGGTGTTGATGTAATTCATTTTGATGTAATGGATTATCACTTTGTTCCAAATATGACATTTGGTCCAGCTTTTCTCAAAGCAATGAGAAAGAAGTTTCCTGATGCTGTATTTGATGTTCACCTGATGGTAACACCTGTAACAGAAAATATTGTTGATGATTACGCAAAGGCTGGCGCCAGCTGGATTTCCTTTCATCCTGAAGCCTGTGTCCACACTGAGCGAATGTTGACTCATATTCAGGAAATGGGAATTAAGGCTGGTATTGCATTAAATCCTTCAACCCCGCCACAGATGCTTCGTTATCTGTGGGATAAGCTTGATTTTGTGCTTGTAATGACCGTTAATCCTGGTTTTGGCGGACAGTCTACAATTCCGGCTACTCTGACCAAGGTTACTGATATTAAGGCAATGGCTAAGGCTGAGAACAGAGATATCCTAATTGAGGTAGATGGCGGAGTTAAGTCTTCCAACATCAAGGAGATTTCCTCATTCGGTGCCGAAGTCTTTGTTGTCGGTTCTGCATTCTTTGGCACATCCGATAAGAAAGCAGCCTTATCCTCATTACACAGTGCATTAGCTTAATAAAATGTCAAAGTTAAAGTCTCTCCCAGAGGCACTTCTTTTTGACCTTGACGGCACTCTAGCAGACACAATTGTACAGCTTGCAAAAGCTGCGAGTGCGAGTGCCGTTGCTTTAGGTCTGACTCCTCCACCACAGAAAACTATTCAGGAATACGTCGGAAACGGTGTTAATATGCTGCTTGCCAGAGTTCTTGCCGGCAGATTTGATGTTACTCTTGATGATGTTGATAAAGATCTTCTTTTGAAGGCCAGAGCTGTATTTAATCAGGTGTATTCAGAGGGGCTGAAAACAGACTTCATGGTTTACGATGGAGTTGTTGATGGACTTAAATATTTTAAGGAAAGGGGAATAAAACTTGTGGTTGTTACCAATAAACCTCAAATTTTTGCCGATCCTTTGTTAAAATGCATGGGCATTTATGATTATTTTGATTTTGTTTTAGGCGGAGAAGTTCTAAAACAGAGAAAGCCTGATCCTGCACCATTACAGTATTGTCTTGATAAAATAGGCGTTCCCAACGATAGGGCAGTGATGATTGGTGATTCAGATAATGATATCATAGCAGGCCTGAATGCAAAGATTTGTACTGTCTTTTTTACTTATGGCTATAACCGAGCAAATATACAAGAGCTTGACATAGACTATAAATTTGATAGTTTTACACAACTAATTGAACTAATAAAATCATTTAAATAAAGGTAAAGAAAAATGTCTAAACCAATTATCTTCAGTGGTATCCAGCCATCTGGTGAATTATCAGTAGGTAACTACATTGGTTCTTTACGCAACTGGGTTAAACTGCAGGATGATTATGACTGCATATATTGCGTAGTTAACGAGCACGCAATTACTGTTAGACAGGATCCAAAAGAGCTTCTGAGCCGCTCTTACGATACACTTGCGATTTTCCTTGCTGCTGGAATTGATCCTAATAAAAGCACTATTTTCCTTCAGTCTCATGTTCCAGCCCACTGCCAGTTATCATGGGTTTTAAACTGCTATACTCAGGTTGGCGAGCTGAACAGAATGACTCAGTATAAGGACAAGTCAAAGCGCTATGCTGACAATGTTACAGCTGGTCTTTTTGATTATCCTGTACTAATGGCCGCGGATATTCTTTTATATCAGGCAAATCTTGTTCCTGTTGGTGATGATCAGAAGCAGCACATCGAGATTACAAGAGATATTGCAACCCGTTTCAACAATCTTTACGGTGATACTTTCGTTCTTCCTGAGGGCTATTTCCCTAAGACAGGCGCAAGAGTTATGTCTTTACAGGAACCAACCAAGAAGATGTCTAAATCTGATGATAATCAGAATAACGTTGTAAGAATTCTTGAAGAGCCTAAGTCCATCATCAAGAAACTTAAGAAAGCTGTAACTGACTCAGATAATCCTCCTGTTATCAAGTATGACTGGGAAAACAAGCCTGGTGTATCTAACTTGCTGGAGATTCTGTCTGCATGTAACGGCAAGAGTATTGATGAGCTTGTAGAGCAGTACAAAGATTCAATGTATGGAACCTTTAAGTGTGATGTTGGTGATGCTCTTGTTGCAATGCTAGAGCCAATCCAGACCAAATACAAAGAAATCAGAGCTGATCAGGGCTATCTCGATGAGGTTCTTAAGAACGGTGCTGTAAAGGCACGTGAGAGAGCTCAGAAAACTCTTGATGATGTCTACAAGAAAGTCGGCTTTGCTCTAGAAGTCTAATTCTTTATAATATCCTTCTCTCTCGTAGAGAGGAGGATATATTATAAATTAAGCTGGTAATCTGTTCCTCTATTCACAACTAGCTAGAGGAGCCTTTTTTTGAACAAATATGTTCAAACTACCTATCAAAGGTTAGTGCCTCTCCGGATGTTTCATCAACAATTTTCCCATTTTCAACAACATGATTGCCATTTACTATTGTATGAACAACTGTTGCAGGGAAAGTGTGTTCTGTAAATGGTGACCATTTGCAGGAAGATGCAATCTCATCTTCTTTTACCTTATGATTTAACAGTGGATTGATGATTGCTAAATCTGCGTAATATCCTTCCTCAATTCTTCCTCTGTTTTCTATATGGAATCTTTCTGCCACGTTTTGTGCAGTTACCTTTGCAATTGTTTCAAGTGTTATTTCCTTTCTCTTCCATAATTCAAGAAGACTTAAACATGAATACTGGACAGATGGCAGTCCTGATGCACACTTAAAGTAGGTTCCCTGTTTTGCTTGAATTTCATGTGGAGCATGGTCGGTTCCTACAGTTGTAAGCGTTCCGTTTTCTATAGCATTGACGATGGCTTGTCTATCCTTTTCTGTTTTTACCGCAGGATTACATTTTAGGAATGCATTCTTCTGAAGATAATCTGATTCTGAGAAGAATAAGTGAGGTATACATGCTTCTCCGGAAATCTGTCTGGTTTTGACGTTACCGAACTTAAGCTGTTCTAGCATTGCTATTTCCTCTTTTGTGGAAATATGCATAATATGAATTCGAGCTCCTGTCTGCATCGCTAGCTGTATGGCCAGGGTTGATGACGCTATACAGCAGTCTCTGCTTCTGATTAAAGGATGCATTGAGAAAGGAACATTATCCGAGTAGCTTTCCCTGGCTTTTTTCTCGTTTTTCAGAATCGTTGCTGTATCTTCGCAGTGAAGAGCGATAATGGTTCTTGCAGATTCAAAAATCCCATAAAGGTTTTCGGCGTTATCAACGAGAAGGTTTCCTGTTGAAGAGCCCATAAATACTTTAATACCTGCAATTTCTTTTATAGGCGCTTTCTTTATTTCTTCAAGATTGTTATCTGTTGCTCCAAGATAAAATCCATAGTTTGCAAGAGAATTCTTTTTTGCGATATCTTTTTTCTGGTTGATTAGATCTATGGTAGTAGTTGCCGGATTGTTGTTTGGCATATCAAGGTAGGAAGTAACTCCTCCTAAAACTGCAGCTCTGGATTCAGAAAAGATAGAGGCCTTCTGAGTCATTCCCGGTTCACGGAAGTGAACATGATCATCAATCAGTCCTGGAAGAACAATATATTCATGACATTCAATAAGTTTTGCCTGAGCATCAGAAATATCGTTATCGATTTTTGTTATTAATTGTCCTTCAATAAGCAGATCTTTGCGTATAATACGCTCTGGGGTAACCAGCAGAGCATTTTTTAATAACAGTTTTGACATAGAAACTCCGAAATTTTTTCAATATTTTACAAGATAAAGAGACTCTTAAGAAATGAGTGAAAGTGATAATTTATTTGCACCTAGATTCAGCATCAAGGATGTAACAATTCATAAGAAAGAACGTGTCTACAAGCAGTTTTTTGCCATGGACAGATATGAGGTTTCATATAAGCAGTTTTCAGGTGGAGAAACCAAGGTTCTGGTAAGAGAGATTTTTGAACGAGATGCAGATGCTGTTGCTGTTTTGGTTTGGGACGAGAAAACCGATGAGGTGGCATTGATTGAACAGTTCCGTCCTGGGGCTCTTAAGGATGCTCAGAGTCCTTGGCTGATTGAGATAGTTGCAGGTATTATTGATAAAGGTGAGAGCTGCGAACAGACCGCAATCAGAGAGGTTAAGGAAGAAATCGGCATTGATCTGAAACCTGAGGATTTATGCTTTATTACTTCAGAGTATCCTTCACCTGGCGGAATATCTGAAATGGTTACCTTATATGTTGCAAAGGCTGATTTATCAAATCTTGGTAACCACGGCGGGCTTGAAACAGAATCTGAGGATATACGCGTGTTTAAAGCTAAGCTTGATGATGCTTACGAGAACGTAATGAATGGTCGTATTCATAATTCTGTCGCAATTATCGCAATTATGAACCTGAAGTGGGAAAAGGCGAAAATTGTAAAACGTTTGCACAATAAATAAAAAGTAAGTCACATTTTTTATATCGAGGGTTTAAAAATCTTATGATTTCCTATAGAATTGCGTAACTTTTTGGACTAGCTAAGTTAAAAATATATGAGATAGTCCAAGATACTTTTGTAAAAAAGTACCATATTTGTAAAAATGAGCTAGCGATTACGTTATAAAGGTTCATTTTTGATTACAATAACAGATACGGTACTACTATAGAAACATAAGGTTAATAAGAATGGCCCCTCGGTATTTAACTCCAATGACAGGCGATGGTACAGTCAGAGTGCTGCAGATCTCTGATTGTCATTTGTTTGCTGATCCTGAAAAAGATCTTTTGGGAGTTAACACTTCTGAGAGTTTCAAGGCTACGATTC
This sequence comes from uncultured Succinivibrio sp., assembly GCF_902756765.1. Taxonomy (NCBI): domain Bacteria; kingdom Pseudomonadati; phylum Pseudomonadota; class Gammaproteobacteria; order Aeromonadales; family Succinivibrionaceae; genus Succinivibrio; species uncultured Succinivibrio sp. The sequence continues at coordinate 49,794 of NZ_CACVSS010000002.1, forward strand.
AGGCAATTAAAGAGCAGAATTTTGAATACGACTTTATTGCCTTTACAGGTGATATAAGTCAGGACTATTCTGCAACTTCATATCAGCATTTTGCTTCTATTATTTCTGTTCTCAATAAACCTGTATTCTTCCTTCCTGGCAACCATGATGATGGTCCTCTGATGTACAGAATATTTGAGGATCTTGGGGTTAACATCGCAAAGAATGTTATTACTCCTAAATGGCAGTTTGTATTCCTTAATTCAGAGGTCTATGCTGTGCCTCACGGCTGGATTGAGAGAAAGCAGCTGGATTACGCGGGATTCTGTTCTCAGCGAAACCCTGAACAGTTTATGGCAGTACTGGTTCATCACATGCCTCAGTTGGTTCATTCAGCCTGGCTTGATACCCAGACTATGCATAATCGTGACGAATTCAATGCCTACATGCGACGGCTTCCTAGATTAAAGCTTGTGCTTACAGGGCATGTCCATCAGGAATTTGACATGTATGATCACGATATTCGTTATATTGCATCGCCATCTACATCTATTCAGTTTACTCCACTGTCTAGTGATTTCTCTCTGGATAATCTTGCACCTGGCTGGAGATATCTGACCTTCTATCCTGATGGAAATATCGATACTAAGGTATATAGACTTCAGAACAACATCTTTGTTCCAAATCACGATGTTGAGGGATACTGATGAAAATCATTTATATTCATGGTTTTCTTTCCAGTTCAAATGCACAAAAAGCTCAGATTTTAAGGCGAGAACTGAAGAAAATCAAAGAAATAGATTTTCAGTCTGTAGACTATCCGGATGATCTTGAATATAGCGTAGACTATCTTTGTAAAACAATAGAAAGCGAAATTGAAAAAGGTGAAAGACCATGCCTTATTGGCAGTTCTCTTGGAGGTTTCCTATCTATAATTCTCTCTGTTCGTTATGATCTGAAAATTGCTCTTATTAATCCCTGTCTTTATCCATCATCATGGATTAAGAAAATGGGATATATCGGTAAGAGTCTTACCAATTTAGATACAGGTGAGTCTTTTGTTGTACGACCTGAAGCTGTTGACTATGTTGAGTCGCTTGAAAAAGAGCTTCTACGATACAGAAAGGATAAGACTATGGTCCTGCTTCAGTCCGGAGATGAAGTTTTAGACTACAGATATGCTTTGAATTTCTTTAAAGATATACCTGTAGATGTGGAGAGCGGTGGTTCTCATCGTTATGATAATTTTGAAAGCAAGATTGATAATATTCTGAAATTCTTCGAAAAAAAATAAATAATAATCCTTTTTGAATCAATATCCCCTCTGTTTTCTAATCTTCTTGCTAAATTTATCCTAAGTTTGTTGTAACATAATAAAAAAGTTAAATAAGATGTGAGACGATTATGCGTATTTTAGTTGTTGAAGACGATCCTCTGATTTCAAATGCTCTTGAGAACAGTCTTAAGTCAAGTGCTTATGCTGTTGACTGTGTTTCTGATGGTAATCTGGCTCTGTATGCTCCTAAGGATATAAATTATGACTGTATCCTTCTTGATCTTGGCTTACCAGGAATGGATGGTGTTCAGCTATTAAAAACATGGCGCTCAGAAAATATATTTACTCCTGTGATCATTATTACAGCACGAGATGGTCTTGATGACCGCATTCAGGGCTTGGATGTAGGTGCTGATGATTATGTGGTTAAACCTTTCGATCTGACAGAGCTTCTTGCTCGTATCAGAGCTGTAACCAGAAGAAGTGCAAATTCAAATGATGTTGTTTCTTTCACCAATGGTACTTTAACTTTGGATCCTGTAACTCATGAGGTTATGGTTAAGGATGAGAGGGGAGTTGTAAGTCACTGTCCTCTGACATCGCGAGAATACTCTCTTCTTGAGGCACTGCTTCGCCGTCCTGGAGCTGTATTGTCCAGAGAGACACTTGAAGACAAGATCTATGCATTTGGTGAAGAAGTTGAATCAAATGCTATCGAATTTATTATTCACAACCTGCGCAAAAAGGTTGGCTCTGCAAACATTAAAAATGTCAGAGGTGTAGGTTGGAAGGTAATAAAAGGAAACTAATAAGGTCTCTTCGCTTAAAGTTATGCGTTGCTCTGACTGGTATTGGTATCATCTACACTGGCTTTAGCTGTTATCGTTCTTACAATAAAACCAAGATTGAGGCTGCCGCTTTTATTGATGAGGAGCTTGCCCAGATTGCAGGTGTAATCGTCAATTACGATGTTATTCTGCCTAAATCCTGGGAAGGTCCATCTTTCAGAAGAAGACTTTTTCGTGATATGCACGGTAATCTACTGTTTCCTCATCACGGAGCTCCTTCATCTCTTCTTCCTATGCCTTCACTGAATGATCTGTTTGACAAGCATCAGGAAATTATGGTCGCTCCGCTATTTGCTAAGCCAGGAGAGACTTTCTATTTTCCTTCTATGATTGAGGATGGAATCTATACTGTCCTAATCAAGGATAAACGAGTAAGAGCTTATGTCTCCACTAATAAGGCAGGCATCCGTTTTGTTGTTGCCCGTTCTTATGATCTTTTAGACGAGGTCGTTAATCAGGCTCTGCTTCATTCTTTGAGTGAATTCCTTCTGCTTTTGATTATTTACGTTCCTAGTACGGTTTTTCTGGTTAATGTTATTTTCAGACCAGTCAAAAAGGTTGCTTCTGAACTAGATGCTAGAAAGCACAATGACCTTTCGCCTATCAGAGCTACCAAGCTGCCATCAGAACTTGATATTTTTATTGAGTCTATTAATCGTCTGTTTACCAAGACCTCTGGCGTGATGCAGAATGAACGACGCTTTATTGCAGATGCCGCTCATGAGCTTAGAACTCCGTTAACTGCAATTTCTCTTCAGGCTCAGGCTATTCATGAAGGAGATTTGCCTCCTGAAGAAGCTGAAAAAATGAGACAGCTTAAACAGGCCATTGCAAGACAGAGAACACTTACCAATAATCTGCTTGAGTACGCTCGTTCTCAGTGTGGACATGTGCTGAAACTTCAGAATTTCTCCATAAAGGATATTTTTATTGAAGTTATTGATGAAATTGGATTTATAGCGGACAGAAAGAATATTGATTTAGGCCTTGAAGGAGACTGCGATATTCTGGTTTACACCGATAGAACTAATGTAAAGACCATTGTCACTAACCTGGTTTCCAATGCTTTAAAGTATACTCCAGATGGCGGACGCTGCGACCTTTCATGCGAGGAAAGTGCGGATAAGAAGGTTGTTTCAATTTATGTTGATGATACTGGTCCTGGCCTGCTTCAAAAAGATCTTGAGCTGGTATTCAATGCTTTCTATCGTGTGGGGGGAGATTCAGCCAAGGTGGAAGGTACAGGTTTGGGGCTTTCCATTGTTAAATCAGCCTGTGATGAAATCAATGGCAGAATTGAACTTTCTAACCGAAAAAAGGGTGGGTTAAGAGCTGCTGTAACTATCCCCAAGCGTAATTTTGTCTAAGAGATAACATCATTTTCTAGTCTTAAAAAAAAGCTAACTGTTGATATCTCTTTCTGTTTCCTTTCTTTCTGTGGTTTTTAGATCTAATCTTTTGGCATTTTTTCTAAAACAAGTTCCTGCTGCTTTTGTTTAAAAATCAGTAATTACCTTCGTAGAAATATTCTGTCTTTCGGCACAATAAACCATCCTTAACAATTCCTCTAATGTGCTTTTGTCAATGCTTTTTGCTAAAATTAAGAGGAATATTAATTTGCAAAGATTCACATACTTTAGATTTATATGACAGAAAACGTAAAAGATTATACTGGCGCTTCCATTGAGGTATTAAAAGGTCTAGAACCGGTTCGCAGAAGACCAGGCATGTACACTGATACTCAGAATCCAAACCATCTGGGTATGGAAGTTATTGATAACAGTGTGGATGAGGCTGTTGCCGGCTTTGCTTCCGAAATCAATGTTACCCTGTATGAGGATGAGTCTCTGGAGGTGGAGGATAACGGAAGAGGCATGCCTGTTGATCTTCATCCAATCGAAAAAATACCTGCAATTGAACTTATTCTTACAAAGCTTCATGCTGGAGGAAAGTTTAATTCTGACAGCTATAAGTTTTCTGGCGGTCTGCATGGTGTTGGTGTATCTGTTGTAAATGCACTATCCAAAAAACTTTCTGCTACTGTAAAACGTGACGGTAATATTTACCGCATTGTTTATGAGTACGGAAAAAAGACAGAGGAACTTCAGGTAATCGGCACCTGCGGAAAAAAGAATACCGGTACAACTGTGCATTTCTGGCCGGATGAGCCTTATTTTGACGATATCAGATTTAATGTTCAGACTTTAAAACATCTGTTAAAGGCCAAGGCAGTCCTGTGCGAAGGTCTGACCATTAACTTCATTGACAAGATTCGTAACACCACCGATCAGTGGACTTACAACGGCAATCTTCAGACATACCTTACCAATCAGGTTCAGGGCAGAGTAATTGAGCCACAGCCTCCATTTTTTGGAGTTGTTAAAAATGAAGATGAAGAACTGGAATGGGCTGTAGGCTGGGAAATGGAAGGTCGAGGAACTCACTGTATTGGAGAGTCTTTTGTAAACCTGATCCCAACGGTAGATGGCGGTACTCATGTCAATGGCTTCAGAAGTGGTCTTACCACTGCCATTAGAGAGTTCTGCGAGCTTCATAATCTGATTCCTCGCGGAATCAAGATTACAGCTGATGATGTCTGGTCCAGATGCAGCTATGTTATTTCCCTTAAAATGAGAGATCCTCAGTTTGCAGGACAGACAAAGGAAAAGCTTTCATCTCGTCATATAGCTGCTTTGGTTGATGGTATTATTTCAGACAGATTTTCTCTATGGCTTAACGCCAATGTTGAAAAGGCGACTGTTATAGCCAATCTGATAATTGAATCTGCAAGAGAGCGAGAGAACTCAGCCAAGATTGTTGAGCGAAAGAAAACTACTCGTGGACCTGCTCTTCCAGGAAAACTTGTGGATTGTACTTCAACCGATCCTTCAAGAGGAGAACTCTTTATTGTAGAGGGTGACTCTGCAGGTGGATCTGCAAGACAGGCTAGAGATTCAAGCTGTCAGGCGATCCTTCCTCTGCGAGGCAAAATTCTTAATACGTGGGAGAAGTCTTCAGCAGAGGCTCTGGCTTCAGAAGAAATCAGAGCGATATCTATTGCCATTGGAGTCGAGCCTGATGCAGATTCTCTTGACGGGCTTCGCTATAACAAGATCTGTATTCTTGCTGATGCTGATTCCGACGGTCTTCATATCGGTACTCTCTTGTGCGGCCTTTTTGTTAAGCACTTCACTCAGCTTGTTCGTGAAGGTCACGTTTTTGTGGCCTGTCCTCCTCTGTTCAGAATCGATTCTGGAAAAATCAAGGAATATGCCCTGGATGAAGATGAGCTCGAGGTAAAACAGAATCAGCTTTTAAGAAAAGGCATCAAAAAAGAGAATATCAAGATTCAGCGATTCAAGGGATTAGGTGAGATGAATCCTGAGCAGTTAAGAGAAACAACTCTTGCTCCTGAATCTCGTCGTCTGATGCAGCTTACTCTCACAACTGAGGCTGACGAAGGCACCTTTGCTCTAATGGATATGTTGCTGTCCAGCAAACGCGCAGCCGATCGACGTCAGTGGATTGAAAATAATGGCGACAAGGCTGAATTGCTAGACTAAACTTAAGGTATGGCAGATAACGACGACAAGACAGAACAACCGACTGGCAAAAAGATAAGTGATGCCAGACGCAAAGGACAGGTTCCTCGCTCAAAGGAAGCTGCGACTTTTATTGTTCTTCTTGCCGGTGTGCTTTCTTTATGGGGCTTCTCCTCAATGCTGGGTCGTGCAATCCAGCAGATCATGCATAACAGCTTTACTCTGACACGAGATCAGATCTTTTCGGTAGATGAAATTCGTCGTCTGTTTGTTGCCAATGTTACTGAAGTAGGTCTTCCAATTCTTTGTATATCTGTAATTCTTTTTATCTGCGGGATATACGGAAATACTTTTATTGGCGGATATAATTTTTCCCACGAAGCCTATCAGCCTAAGTTTGATAAGCTTAACCCTGTAAACGGAATCGGCAGAATCTTTTCTTTAAATTCAATTATTGAGCTTTTAAAAGGTGTCCTTAAGGTCGCTTTTATTGGATCTTTCTGTTATTTCGCGCTTTCTGGCCGAATAAGTGAGGTTTTAACCTTATCCTATCTGGATCCTATCGGCGCTATTAAGCGTGCAATGATTCTGCTTCTGCAGTTTATGATTATTGTGGTCTGTGCCATGCTGCCGATTGTGCTTATAGATGTCCCATATCAGAAATGGCATTATCTCAAGCAGCTTAGAATGACTAAACAGGAAGTAAAGGACGAGTATAAGAACACTGAAGGTAATCCTCAGGTTAAGGGTAAAATTAAGCAGTTACAGTTCCAGATGGCAGCACGTCGTATGATGGCAAAAGTGCCTCAGGCTGATGTGGTGGTAACTAACCCTACTCATTATGCGGTTGCTCTTTCCTATGATCCTAATGGAACCACTGCACCTCTTGTGGTGGCAAAAGGTATAGATGAAATAGCAGAAAAAATAAAAGAGATAGCACGCGAAACAAATGTGCCTGTTATTCCAATTCCTCCTTTGGCGCGTTCTCTTTACTACACTACAGACCTTGATAATGAAATACCAAGAGGCCTTTTCAAGGCCGTGGCTCAGGTCCTAGCTTGGGTAATGGGAATGAAGGCTTTTAAGGAAGGAAAGTCTCAGCAGAGACCTCGTAATCTGGACATGAATCCTGAAATTCCTGACGAGCTCCGTTTCTAAAAGGCAATTTCTATAACCACTCTTTCTATTCGTCTTGTCTATAAACGGTTTTCCTTCCACAAAGATATTATGTCCAATTTCAAATTTTCACTATTAATAGGGGACAATTATTTGAAAGTTAGGAGGTTGGTCAAGAAAAAAACTAAATTTTGGTTTAATATTGTGTAGTACTTTGAGTATGAACAGGTTTTTTCGCTTTGTTATAATCAAATACACCAAAGGAGTTAAAGAGGAATTTTTTATGGCAACTTCTTCCAAAAAACAAACATCAAAAACCACTGTTAAAGCAAAAGCTCCTGTAAAAGCTGCTGCTAAGACAACTACCTCAGCACCAAAAGCAGCTAAGGCAACTTCAACTGTAGACAAGGCTCAGGTAAAAGCATTTAAAGATCAGATTGAAAAACATCTTCGTACCACTATCGGTACCTCACCTGTAAAAGCAAGTAAACTAGCCTGGTGGCAGGCTCTTGTTGCAACTGTTAATGAGGATATTTTCGGTAGACTGACTGATACTCAGCAGACTCATGCAAAGAACGATACTCGTGCAGTGCATTATTTATCAGCAGAATTCTTAATGGGAAGATTAACCATCAATAATCTTACCAATCTTGAAAAATTCGATGTTGCTCGTGAAGCATTGAAGGAATTTGGATTAGATATCAATGAGATTTGCGAGGAAGAGCCTGATATGGCTCTGGGTAACGGTGGTCTTGGTCGTCTGGCTGCCTGTTTTATGGATTCACTTGCAACCTGCAACTATCCTTGTGTAGGTTACGGTATTCATTATGAAAACGGTTTATTCAGACAGGAAATCCGTGCTGGTAAACAGGTTGAACGTCCAGATTCATGGAGAGAGTATGGCTGTCCTTGGGAAGCCTGCCGTCCTGAGTCTGTACAGAATATTCCACTTGGCGGATATGTTGAGAAACAGACTGCTCCTGATGGTTCACAGTGTTCTGTTTGGCATCCATCAAGCATGATCAAAGGTGTGCCTTGGGATATTCCTGTTGTAGGTTACAGAGGTTCATCTGTTGCAATTCTGCGTCTATGGGAATCTCGCTCAACCGAGCAGTTCAACTGGGACGTTTTCAATGCCGGTGGTTATGTTGATGCTCAGACAGAAAAGTCACTTGCTGAAACTATTTCTAAGGTTCTTTATCCAAATGACTCAACCGAGGCTGGTAAGGAATTACGCTTAACTCAGCAGTACTTCTTCTGTGCATGTTCTCTTCGCGATATTCTTCGTAGATATAAGAGATCACATCATAATGATTTCAGTGAGTTTGCTGCAAAGATCGCTATTCAGCTGAATGATACTCACCCAACAATTGCTATTCCTGAACTGATGAGACTTCTGATTGATGAGGAAGGCTTAACTTATGATCAGGCATGGGATATTACCTCAAAATCATTCAATTACACCAACCACACTCTGCTTCCAGAAGCATTAGAGAAGTGGCCTGTTTATATTTTCGAGAAACTGTTACCTCGTCATCTTGAACTGATTTACGAGATCAACTTCCGTTTCTTAAATGGTCCAGTAGAAGCCAAGTGGCCGGGCAATAACGAAATGAAGTCCAAGCTTTCCATCATCGAAGAAGGCGAGGTTAGAAAGGTTCGCATGGCTAATCTGTGCGTAATTACTTCAGAGCATGTTAACGGTGTTGCCAAGATTCACTCTAAGCTGGTTAAAGAGGATCTGTTCCCTGACTATGCTCAGCTATGGCCAAACAAGTTCTGCAACGTAACAAACGGTGTAACTCCACGTCGCTGGATGCTTTCTTGCAACAGAGGTCTTGCAGAGTTATACAATGATGTTGCAGGTAAGGATTGGCCTTTAGATCTTGATAAGTGTGAAGCATTAAAGAAATATGCTGACAAGAAGGAATATCAGGATCGCTTCATGAAGATCAAGCATGAGAATAAGGTAGCTCTTGCTAAGACCATCAAGGAGCTGTGCGGTGTTGAGGTTGACCCTAATGCACTGTTTGACGTTCAGGTTAAGAGACTTCATGAGTACAAGCGTCAGCACCTGAATCTTCTGTACATTATGTCTCTGTACAAGAGTCTTCTTGAAGATCCAGATCAGGATATCGTTCCTCAGGTATTTATCTTCGGTGCTAAGGCTGCTCCTGCTTATACTCTTGCCAAGGACATTATTTTCGCAATCAATGCTGTTGGTGAAAAGATCAACAATGATTTGCGTATCAAGGGCAAGCTGAAGGTTGTATTCATTCCTAACTACAGAGTAAGTCTTGCAGAGAAGATTATTCCTGCTGCAGATATTTCCGAGCAGATTTCAACTGCCGGTTACGAAGCTTCAGGTACTTCAAACATGAAATTCTCTATGAATGGAGCTCTAACCTTAGGTACCATGGATGGTGCAAACATTGAGATTGTTGAGCAGGCAGGTATCGAGAATAACTTCATCTTCGGTCTGAGTGTTGAAGAAGTTCAGGAATTGAAGCCTCGTTACAATCCTTGGGATTACTACAACGCAGATCATGATCTGAAGGCTGTAGTTGACTGGCTGGATTCTGACTTCTTTACTCCAGGTCAGCCAGGAGCATTATCCTCAATCAAGACTTCTCTTCTGAACAATGGTGATCCATTCCTGGTACTGGCAGACTTTGCTTCTTACAAGGAAGCTCATCAGAGAGCACAGAAACTGTTCAAGGATAAGGCTAAGTGGGCCAAGGCTGCAATGATAAACTCTGCAACCATGGGTATCTTCAGCTCAGACAGATCAATTAAGGATTACGCTAATAACATCTGGACTCTAAAGAGCCAGCTGATTAAGAAATAATCCCGTTGTTCTGATACAAAAATTCCCTCGTCGTTAGTATGCCTCCGTTATCAATCTAGTGATCAATAACAGGGGGATACTTCGTGAGGGAATTTTTTTTTGTGGCTCTAAATCTTATGAGCTGTTTTAGCTTCGGTCTATTTCGTAGAAATCTACAAAACAGCCATCCCTGACTTCAACGCAGTCGAATCCTCCGTTAACTGCAGCCTGAAGACCTAATCCTCCATCCTCAAAGACACAGCATTCCTCTGGAGAAAGATTCATTTTCTGTGCTGCCAGAAGAAAAGTATCTGGATTTGGTTTATGTGCAGTTACATCATCCGAAGTAACAATTACATCTATGTAATCCATCATATTTTTGGCTTCAAGTAGACAGTTTACATTGACGGTTCTTGATCCTGTGCCGATGGCAATCTTAACGTTGTCCTCACGTCTTTCCTTTAGGAATTCAAAGACGTCATCATAAACTCTGATCTTAGGAATGTTCTCAAGGTAAATCTCGATTTTTCTGTCTACATATGATTTTAGATCTCCAACAGGAAATCCCTGATTCTTATAGAACCTTGCGATATCGTAGCTAGATGCTCCTCCCATTCTGAATACATCTGCAATGTCTATATCAAAGCCGTGTTCATTTGCTACCTGCTTCCATGACTGTGCATGGTAGGGCATAGAATCAATAAGTGTGCCGTCAAGGTCAAAGATCAGACCTTTATATGTTTTTAGTTTGCTGAATTTCATATGCGTCTAATTGTATGGTTTGATTCGTTAAAAATTTATCACTGTATTTTACAATGAACTGCACTGTATTAGCGATTTTCTTGTATGTAGATGTGGCTCGTAAGTGCATTGTATAATACAATTTATTCAATTAAATATAGAAAAAAATTGTGACAGCCTCTGCGTCTGTCCTTAAGGTGAAACTGTTATGTCTAGAAAATCACAGGAAGAATCCCAGGAAACCAGAAAGAATATTCTAGAATGCGCTAAGAGACTTTTCTCCAAGAGAGGTTATGAGAGGACAAGCCTGTCTGATATTGCCAAGTATTCAGGTGTATCCAGAGGGGCTATTTACTGGCATTTTGAAAGTAAGGAAGACCTTCTTGTAAATCTTGTTGAATACGTTGATGTCAATACAGAGGGAGTACGTTATTTTTTTGAGAGTGCGTCTCCTTCAGAACAGGATCCTCTTTCAAAGCTAAAGGCCTTTGTTTTATGTATTTTTTCTGAAGAGCTCAGTGAATTCTTCAATTCAAGTTTTGTAAATATGCTGATAGGTATTTCTAACGGTTTTTCTGGTAATGAGGTTGCAAGAGCTAAACTTGCCGAGCTGGATAAGCAGAGAATGGATCTGCTGTCAAAAATCATTATGAACTGTGTGGCAAAAGGTCAACTGCCAAAAAATCTGAATATAAGAGCAGCGACAGAACATCTTGCTGTATTTATGTCAGGTATATTCTTTCAGACACGTATGAAGAACACAGAAGCTCTAAAAAAATATTATTCACAGATTGTGGACATGGAAATAGAACAGCTAAAGTTGCTCGTTCAGTCTTGATTTCAATCCTTAAAAAACAAAAACACCGTGTCTTTAAACACGGTGTTAAATGTTTATTTTATATCTTTTCGATGAATGTGTTTTACACGCCGTGCATGTAGAAACTTACAATAAACATAATTGAAATCAGCCACATTACAGGAGAGATTTCCTTTACGTGACCTGTGAAGGTTTTAATCAGACAGTAGCTGATAAATCCAAAGCCGAAACCATTACCGATTGAGTAGCTCAGTGGCATCATAGCAATGGTTAGGAAGGCTGGAATTGACTCGGTGATATCAGAGAAATTAATATCTTTGATATTTCTCATCATCATACTGCCTACAATAATAATAGCAGGAGCAGTTGCAAAAGCAGGAATGAGTCCTGCAAGAGGTGCAAACACAAAGGCAAGGAAGAAGCCTAAACCTACTACAACAGCAGTTAAACCTGTTCTTCCTCCTTCTTTGATACCTGTGGTTGACTCAACATATGAGGTTACAGTACAGGTTCCAAGAACAGCTGAAGCCATGGTTCCTACAGAGTCTGTTAAAAGAGCCTTTTCCATTCCTTCAACATTTCCTTTTTTGTCCATAAGACCTGCATCCTTGGTAACGCCAATCAGAGTACAGATGTTGTCGAACAGTTCTACAACAGTAAATGTAAAGATAACAGTAACCAGACCGTAGTTGATTGCGCCCATAACATCCATCTGCATGAAGGTATCTGCAAAACTTGGAATATTGAAACTAAATACATCACTTACAGATGTTGGGGCAGGTGTTAGACCAAAAATCATGCCTAAAACAGTTACTGCCAGAATACCGTAGATTAAAGCACCTTTTACCTTATAGGCCAGCAGTACAGAAATAAGCAGCATTCCAATGATTGACAGGAAAACCTTACCATCACCGATGTGACCTAAGGTAACCATGGTTGCATCTGATTTAACCACGATTCCAGCGCTGCTGAATCCAATGATTGCCAAGAACATACCAATACCGACAACCACGGCAGCTTTGATGCTGTCTGGTACAGCCTTAATGATTAGAATACGTAGCTTGGTAATAGTAAGGATCAGGAAGACTACACCTGATACAAACACAGCACCTAAAGCGGTCTGCCATGATAACCCCATGGTTCCGCATACGTAGAATGCGAAGAAGGCATTAATACCCATTCCTGGTGCAACGCCGATTGGCAGGTTAGAAAATAAGCCCATAGCAATAGAGCACAGACCTGCAGACCAGAGTGTAGCCGCAATAGCTGCTTCACGAGGAATGCCTGATGCCTCAAGAATAGATGGGTTTACGAAAATAATGTAGGCCATAGCAACGAATGTAGTTAGACCTGCAAGTAGTTCTGTAGAAACAGATGAGCCTTTCTGTTCAATTTTGAATAGACGGTTCAAAAATTGTGATGTAGACGAAAGCATAATATCCTCAGTTTTTTATGCAATATTCTCTTTTTAGAGAATCGACAAACCGAGTCATTTTAACACAAATATTGCAATAACTCTGACTAATAATAAGGTTGTGTATCTGTGCTTATCTTTGCCGCCGGAAGACCCTATTCAGCCATGGGGAGCAGGTCAACTTGTCTTTTTTACACTGTTGATGTGAATAGATTGTACGAATTTGTATGATTGAAAATAAAACACCTCCAAGTTTCTGGAGGTGTCATATTTGGAATTTTAAGATAAGGATCATGTTCTAATCCTGTTTTGGCTCATCCTTATAGATGGTATCTTCAACATTTCTACAGAAATAATCCAACTGAGTAATTGCAGCCTCAAAGTTCAAATTATCCTGATAGTCAAGAGTCATGTGTTTTTTAAAGTGTTCTCTTACTACTACAGGATCACTCATGATTTTCTTGAAGATCTCTGTATAGTATTTGATGACTTCATTTGATACTCCGTGAGGAGCCACAATTCCTCTTATTGTTCCATACCACTTGTTGTAATATCCTGCCTCGTCTAAAGTTGGAACGTCTGGCAGCGCGGAAATTCTGTTATTGCCGAATACACCGACAACTCTTAGTTTTGGTGAACTTGATAAAACCAGATCTGCAACCTCTGCAAATGTGACACAGATGAAATCAACTTCCTTTGTTAAGAGTTTGGCAAGCTGATTAACGGTTCCGTCACAGTGAACTGCAGTATATTTAAAACCAGCAGAGTGAGCAAAAAGCTGGGCTCCTGTATGATAGGAGGCCTTGTAGCCATTAGTTGCAGCCTTGATTTTTCCTGGATGTTTTTTTGCATCCTCAACCAAATCCTCGAGCATCATGTAATTGCCGTCGGCATTAACCACAATAATTGCTGTTTCTGTATTCTGTCCGCAGATAGGAACAACATCTGATACCTTGTAGTATGCACCCGGCAGATAAGACATGGCCGCAAATGTAGGAAGATTTACATAACCTAGGGTGTGTCCGTCCGGATTTGCTTTTACAATTTCCTTAACACCTGCTATGCCATCCTCTCCCGTGACATTCTTTATAGTGATTTTTTGCTTGATGTATTTTTCTGCAACTGACCTGATTGCCTGAGCGCTCATGTCAGTTCCTCCTCCGGCCTTGTAAGGGACAATAATGGTGATATCCTCTGTTGGCTTCCAGTCTGCAGCAACAGAGGAAAAAGAAATAAAGGCGGAAAACATACCGACAATCAACGCAGAAAATATTTTCATTTCAAAACCCTGTGTAATAATCCTTTATTACCTAAAGTACTCCTACATATACTGAATATAAGTTAAAAAGACAAAGTCGCAATTTTTTGAAATAAAATTCACGAGGGGAATTTCAATTTTTTTGGGGCACCTAAAAAAAATAAAAAAATAGTGTTATTTTCAGAAAATCCTATTTGGAAATAATCTTAATTCTGAAAAAAGTGTACAGTCTGGTGTTGGTGCTTTATTACTTACGGAGTATGGAATTATCAGTGGCTGATTGCTAAAATCTACTCATTAGCAATGTGGTATGAAAGGGAAAAGTCATGGAAACTCGAAAAATTGAGTGTCATACTTTGATTGTCGGTGCCGGCTCTGCTGGTATTGAAGCATTTAAAAGCGCTGTGGATAGTGGAGCTGACTGTATTATCGTGGATTCCGGTCCGGTTGGGACGACTGCTCAGCGTTCAGGGGAACTTCCTACCAGTCTTTTAATGTCTGCAGCTCAGTCTCTAAAAGCCATAAAAAATCTCGAACAAAGCGGCATCACTTTTCCTATTCCTGTCAATCCAGATACTTCAAATGTTTTATCCTCCCTAAGAGCAGTGAGAGCACGAGCCACCTCTGACGTTCTTTCTTTTATGTACAGAATTCCTGAGAATAAAAGATTGAGAGGCACTTTGAAATTTACGGACCATCATCATGCTGTTGTGGATGATTCTGTTGAAATTCATTTTGAGACTGCTGTAATTGCAACCGGCTCCTCTCCACTTGTGACATTTGAACAGTCAAGACTTAAGAATATTCTTACCTCAAATGAATTCTTTGAGCTCGAAACTCTCCCCAAGTCAGTTGCTGTATTCGGAAGCTCCAAGGTGGGACTGCAGTTAGGTCAGTCTTTATCATATCTTGGCGTTGATACAGTGGTGTTCGGTCAGAAAAAGCTCTGGCAGTTTACTGATGAGTCTGTGTTACTGGTTGCTCATCAGTTACTTTCTTCAAGATTCAAGCTCTATGTGGACACTTATGTTACCTCTATGGAGGATGACGGTGAAAAAGGTTATACCATCTACTATGTGGATGGTAAAGGCTATGAGAATTATCTGCACATGGAAAGTATTGTTGCAGCAACCGCCAGAATTCCAAATGTCGGAGGCATGAATCTGCAGAAAATCGGAGTTAAACTGCAGCCTAACGGTTTTATTAGAATAAATAAAGACACACTGCAGACCTCTGTTCCTAATATTTTTGCCGCAGGAGATGTCTGCCGAGATACTTTCCTCTCCTCTGTTGCGTTTTCTGATGGTAAGTATGCAGGCAGAAATGCCGCCAACTATCCTGTTCTATCAAACAAACCTTCGCAGGTAAAAGTAAATCTTGTATACACAGATCCGGTGCTGGCCATAGTTGGCAATTCTCTTGAGGAAATGAGAAAATACGCGAAAATGACTGGAGATACTTTCGTTACAACAGAAGTCAGATTATCTCAGGGACATTATAGAGGCTTAAGAGAAGATGGTGGAATTCTTAATCTTTATACATCAGTATCTTCTCACCGAATCCTTGGAGCTGAAATCTGTGCCTATAGAGGCGATAAGATAGCTAACTTTTTAGCATTGGCCATGGAAAATAATTACACTGTTGAAAGATTATCGGAATATAATTTTGCAAATTTATCTGCAGAGTCTGCAATTGGAATTGCGGCCCAGAATACTGTAGATAAGCTTAAGAAAAGTAACAAATTTAGAGTTCGTCAATAAATGAAAAATAAGATTGTTCTAGCTTCCGCCAATGAGGGAAAGGCAAGAGAATTCCGCGCAATTTTAGAACCATTAGGTTTTGAGATTGTGCTTCAGTCAGAACTGGGCGTTGTATCCCCTGAAGAAACTGGCAGAAGCTTTATTGAAAATGCTATTTTAAAGGCCAGATATGCTGCAGAGAAAACAGGAATGTGGGCGCTTGCTGATGATTCTGGTTTAGCTGTTGATGCCCTGAACGGTGCCCCTGGCATTTATTCTGCCCGTTTTTCAGGTGGAGATGACAAAAGCAATAATGCCAAGCTGTTAGAGCTTATGAAGAATGTTCCAGAAAATAAGAGAACCGCAAGATATTACTGTGCTCTATGCCTTGTTAAGCACAAGGATGATCCTGTTCCTCTGACCGTGCTTGCCTCATGGGAAGGATCAATCGGCTATAAAGAAATAGGTTCTGGCGGATTTGGCTATGATCCTCTGTTTATGGTAACCGGCAGACACTGTTCTGCAGCACAGCTCCCTCCTCAGATTAAGAATCTGATTTCTCACAGAGGAAGAGCTCTCTCCGCCTTAACTTACAAGCTCGAGCACAACTACATCTAATGGCTTCAGAACTACCTGTCGGTTTATACGTTCATTATCCATGGTGTGTTAGGAAGTGTCCTTACTGTGACTTTAATTCCTATCCTATAAGAGATAGAGACTGTACTGAGAATAAATATTTAGAGGCGCTGCTTTCAGATTTTTCATCGTTTGAAGAATTTCTTGAAGGCCGTTCCTTGCTGTCCGTCTATTTTGGTGGAGGAACTCCTTCTCTGTTTTCTCCTTTTGAAATGGAGAAGGTTTTCAAAAGAATTTCTCCTTATCTTACAGAGAAAACAGAAATCTCAATGGAGGCTAATCCTGGTACAGTTGATCTTGACCTTCTGAAAAGCTACCGCGATATAGGAATTAATCGTATCAGTATCGGTGTTCAGAGTTTTAATGATGTTTCTTTAAAACTCCTCGGGAGAATTCACAGTTCTGAAGATGCAGTCGTCTGCTGTGAAAATGTTATCAGAGCTGGTTTTGATAATTTCAACATCGATATTATGCACGGGTTACCAAAACAGAATGCTTCAATGGCTCTTGATGATATAAGAATGGCAGTTGACCTTGGATGCAATCATCTCTCCTGGTACGAACTTACTATTGAAGAGGATACTGCCTTTGGAAATAATCCACCTGTACTTCCATCTGAAGATACTCTGTCGGAGATAGAGGAGCGAGGCTTTGATCTTTTAGCTTCTCTAGGTTTTAACCGTTATGAAGTCTCCGGTTATACAAAAGACAGAAGATGTCTTCATAATCAGAACTACTGGTATTTTGGTGATTATATAGGTATTGGGGCAGGTGCTCATTCTAAGCTTAAAATAGGCAATGACACCTTCAGAAATGCTAATCCTCAGATCCCTTCAGAATATATCTCAAAGGTTTTGAACAGTCAGCTTAAACTTTCAAAAGTAAATCCTGAAGATCTACCTTTTGAATTCATGCTGAATCGCCTGCGCATCTTTGATGATGTTAGATACAGCGAGTTTGAGAATACTACAGGTCTTTCCTTTGAAAAAGTCAGAGATAAACTTGAGAATTCTCAGTCTCTTGGTCTTATTATCATGGATAAGGAATCCTACAGACTTACAGAAAAGGGAAGGTGGATGCTTAACGATATTCTGGAAATGTTTCTGGATTAGGTGTAAACTGCATTCACATTCCACTCTAGAAAATATTTTTTTGTCAAAAATGAGCAGTAGAACACTTAACTGTTGTAAAACGTACTGTTCTTCCACATAGCTCTTTCAATTAAGATGCTATAATTTTAGTTAGAAAAAAATAATCATTTCAATAATATTGCGGTTTAATAACAACATCACATCTGCCTTTGCGGAAGCTTGGCAGCTTTACAGACGGATTTTTGATAAGAACGATCCCCTTTACTCAGACTTTTAATCCCCGCAAAAGAGTAAAGATATTCAAAGAGAAAACATATGAATACAAACGATAAAAAAAGAATTAGTGCACTTTTGGCATTAAAGAATGCTCCAAAGGGAAAAATCGAGTCTGATTTCAGAGTGGCTCTATATGTGGTGGCAGCCTTATATCATCTGGATTTTTCTAACAAATCCAATCTAGGAGTCTGTACCTATCTTCTTGGAGAGGTCGGTTTTAAGGGCGATATTTCACGTTATTCAGACAAAGATTATTTTGATTGTCTAAAGGATCTTTCTGATAAAGGGAGTCTGATTCCATTAGGTCAGGGTAGTTCCTATACAACACCTAATGATCTGCTGATTTTTAAATCAAAGGTCTATTGCGTTGAAGACCCCGCCATGTCTATAGAGATGGGGGAGAAATTCTTCAATTACTATGTGAGTGATGAATCAGGCAAAGAATACCGATTGAATTCAGATTTTGTGCTACTGCCTAATGACGAGGTTGAGGCTGTGGTTTCAAAAACAGGTGATGTTGCCTATATCAGAAGTATCACCAAGGTAAGACAGTGCGTATTAGGAAGAGTTATTCCTCTGTCTGGTAAAAAGGTTGGCTTTTCACCTGATGAACCAAATTTAAAGCAGCTCAAGTTCTTCTTTAAATCAAAAGATGATCTTGGAGAGGCAACCTCTGGTGATGTGGTTATTGCTCAGGTTGTTAAAAGGGATATATCTGGCTTTGAAATTAAGACCAGAGAAGTTGTGAAGGATATCGGCAATCTTAACAACATTATTGTTATGGCTGTTCTTAGAAATGATATTCCTAACGTCTGGCCTCAGAACCTGTTAAAGTCCCTATCCAGAATTCCTGATTCTGTTAGTGAAAAGGAAACAAAAGGCAGAGTTGATTTAAGAGAGCTTCCTTTGGTTACTATTGACGGTGAGGATGCTAGAGACTTTGATGATGCTGTTTACTGCAGAAAAGAAGGAAAAGGCTGGAGACTGTGGGTAAGTATCGCGGATGTTTCAACCTATGTAAAACCAAATACTCTTTTGGATAAGGAAGCTGTAAACCGTTGTAACAGCTGCTATTTCCCAAATTTTGTAATACCTATGCTACCAGAAAAACTGTCAAACGGAATCTGTTCTTTAAATCCTAATGTTGACAGATTATGTATGACAGCAGAAATGGAAATTTCTCATCAGGGCAAGATAACCTCCTACAAATTCTACCCTGCTGTGATGAGATCTCATGCTCGTCTCACCTATACCGAGGCCTGGCAGATGATGGAAAAGGGCACTGTTCAGTTTGAAGAGCACGAGAGTGTGGTTGAGGATGTTAAAGAGTTACACAATCTGTACCTTGCTTTTAAAAAGGATCGTATCAATCGTGGCGGTGTATCCGTTGAATCTGAGGAACTGCATTTTGTATTCAATGAGAATATGGAAATTGAGGGAATCAAACCTTTAGAGAGAAATGATGCTCACAAGGTTATTGAGGAATGCATGATTGCCGCAAATGTGGCTGCTGCCTGTTTTGTTGCCTCTAATAATGCTCAGACTTTGTACCGAGTTCATGCAAAACCTACAGAGAAGAAATTAGGTCTTCTGGTTACTCAGCTGGCAAGATTCGGACTGTCTCTTCCTGGAGGAAAGGAGCCTACTTCAAAGGACTATATGAAACTTGCTGATTCTGTTGCTCATCGTGTTGATGCAAAGGTCATCAATGAGCTGATTCTAAGAAGTATGTCCAAGGCAGAGTATACTCCTGAGAACATCGGCCACTTTGGTCTGGCTCTGGAGAAATATGCTCATTTCACCTCTCCTATACGTCGTTATGCTGATCTTCAGCTTCACCGTGTAATCAAGTATCTTCTCGAAAAAGAGGAAAAGCGCTCCTGGGGAAAGATTGGATCAAGATCTTATACCAGGGCAGAACTTGTTGCACTTGGTGTAAAGTGTACTGACAGAGAAATAGCCGCTGACATGGCAGAGCATGAGGTTGATGCTGCACTGGCATGTATTTATATGGAAAAGTTTATAGGAGAAACCGTAGAGGGTACTGTAACTGCAGTGACCAGCTTCGGTGTCTTTGTCAGAATCGATGATTTCGGTATTGACGGTATGATTTATATAGGAAACTTTAATTCCTATATGGTCTTTGATGAGAGAACCCAGACTCTGACTTCAAACAGAGGCGAATCATACGCTATTGGCAAGAAGGTTAAGGTTGTAGTTGCAGATATCAATCACGAGGAGCATAAGATTAACCTGATGCCCGCCAATATGAGCAAGGCTCAGATTAACGCTCTGAAAAAAGAAAGAGATGCAATAGTTGCAAATAGACAGAAAATTGTTCAAAATGCACCAAAAAATGATAAAGAAACAATTTTCATGAATCTTTCAGACATATCAAAAGGAAAGGATCCTTCTGATCAGGACATTGTTTTGAGAAACAAAAAGCAGGCTTTTTCACTTGGAAAGGAATATATAAGTGATCCATATGATTCAGCCATTGACATGAAAAAGATCAAGTTCTCAAAGAAATCGAATAAAAAATCTAAAAAAGGTTAAATAAAAATATGTACGTAAATAAGAAAAAGGCAAATACCAGAGAAATCATTTACGGTATCAATGCCGCTACTACAGCAATTCAGTCAAATCCTGACAAGATTACCGCTGCCTGGGTTGTAAAAGGCAGAGAGGATGACAAGCGCATTCGTCAGATTGAGCAGATGCTTTCTCAGATTGGTATCAAGGCACAGGTTGCAATGCGTCATTCCTTAGATGAGAAGACCGATAATGGAGTGCACCAGGGTATTGTTCTTGAGGTTATCGCAACTCCTCCAAAGGATGAGCGTTTCCTTGAAAACCTGTTAAAGGAGCTTGAAGGACAGAGACAGCTGTATCTGATCCTTGATGGTGTAACGGATCCTAGAAATCTTGGTGCGGCTATGCGTTCTGCCTGGGCAGCCGGTGCTTCTGCGGTTATTGTTCCAAAGGACAAGTCAGCTTCACTGACCCCTGTTGCAAGAAAGACAGCAGACGGTGCTGCAGAGCATGTTCCTTTTGTTGCTGTAACCAATCTTGCAAGAACTATCGAGCTGCTTCAGGAATTCAATGTTGAAGTTGTAGGTATGGCTGGTGAGGCTACAGATACCATTTATGATTACGACTTCCAGAAAGCTACTGCTCTTGTAATGGGCTCAGAGGAAAGTGGTATGCGACATCTGACTCGAGAGAAATGCGATACCATTGTTAAGATTCCAATGGCCAAAGGGGTTGAATCATTAAATGTTTCAGTGGCTGCCGGAATTGCAATGTTCGAGGTCGTACGTCAGCTTTCTGTAAAATAAATTTGTCAACTTTTTTTGCTATCGTATCAGATAGATACGGTAGCACATCTTCAAATACCTCGTTTTTTCTTGATAATCCTCTCAAAAAGCGTATAATAATCGCACTCAGTCATGTGGATAACATATTCACATTGGTCTCCTTGTCTGATAATTGACTGATTTATCAGATTTTTACCGTAAGGGGCATTTTAATGCGTAACTACGAAATTGTATTCCTGGTTCACCCAGATCAGACCGATCAGGTTCCAGGTATGATCGAGCGCTACAAGGGCGAGATCGAGAAATCAGGTGGTAAGGTTCACCGTTTAGAGAACTGGGGCCGTCGTCAGCTGGCTTACCCAATCCAGAAAGTACACAAGGCAACTTATGTTCTTATGAACGTTGAAGCTGATCAGGAAGTTATCGATTCAATCGAGAACACCTTCCGTTTCAATGATGCTATTATCCGTAATTTAATCATTCGTACCAATGAGCCAATTACTGAGCAGTCTCCAATGATGAAGGCTCGTGATGACCGTCGCGTACGTGATGAAGAAATTTCTTCACAGAAGATTGAAGATGATGCAGATGCTGAAGCTTCAGTAGATGCAGAATAAGGGGATTAATCATGGCTCATTACTATCACCGTCGTAAGTTCTGCCGTTTCACTGCAGAAGGCGTTACCGAGATTGATTACAAGGATGTTGCTTTATTAAAGAACTATGTTACCGAGTCAGGTAAGATTGTTCCAAGCCGCATCACAGGTACAAGTGCTAAGTATCAGCGTCAGCTGGCTACTGCTATCAAGCGTGCTCGTTTCTTAGCTCTATTACCATACACTGACCTACAAAGCCGCTAATTAGGAGCTAAAATGGAAGTTATTCTATTAGACAAAATTGGCCGTCTAGGCGGTCTAGGTGACAAGGTTAAGGTTAAGAATGGTTATGCTCGTAACTACCTGTTACCTTTAAAGAAGGCTGTTTTAGCAACTAAAGAGAACCTAGCTAAGTTCGAAGCTGAGCGTGCTCAGTTTGAGGCTAAGATTGCTGCTGAATTAAAAGCTGCTCAGGAACGTGCTGAGAAGTTAAACCAGATCGGCAAGTTCGAAATCGCTGCTCAGGCTGGCGACGAGGGCAAGCTGTTCGGTTCAGTTGGTACTCGTGATATTGCTGAAGCTGCATCAAAAGCTGGTGTAGAGTTACACAAGTCAGAAGTTCGTCTTCCAGACGGTGTTCTACGTTCAGTTGGTGATTACCAGATTGAAATTCAGCTACACGCTGACGTTAAGACCGAAATTACTGTTTCTATCGTTCCAGAGAAATAATAGTTTTTCGATCTACTATAAAAACGGAGACTTGTTCTCCGTTTTTTAATGCATATGAAGTAATGATTCAACCTGTTTTAAAATGGGTGGGTGGAAAAAGACAGATTTTAAATTCCATTGCACCTCTTGTTCCTAATTCCTTCTCAAGCTACTGTGAACCTTTCTTTGGTGGCGGAGCTGTCTGTTTTCATTTAAAGCCTAATTCTGCAATCATTAACGATATAAATACCGAACTTATTGAATTCTATAAAGTTGTTAGAGATTATCCTGAAGAGTTAATCTCTGAATTACAGTCCTACGTTAATGATGAAGAGTTCTACTATTCAATAAGAGCTTTGGACAGATCTTCTTCTTTCAAGGACTTATCTCCCGTAAAGAAAGCCGCAAGAACCTATTATTTAAATCGAATGGGGTATAACGGTCTATACAGAGTAAACAGTAAAGGCCTTTATAATGTGCCTTATGGAAAATATAAAAGACCATTTTCTCCATATGCTGATTCCATAAGAGAACTAAGTTATTATTTTAAAACTAATAATATTGTTTTTCTGAATGGACATTATTCAAAGATTCTCAATTATCTTGATTCAAAATCGTTTGTTTACTTAGATCCTCCATATGATCGGGTATCCACAACTTCTTTCATAAGCTATTCAAGTGATAGTTTCTCTCGCTTAGAGCAGATTGGACTGAAAAATTTCTGTGACAAGCTTACTGCAAAGGGAATCAGATTTATGCAGTCCAATTCAGCAACTGACTTTATCAAAGATCTTTACAAAGACTACAAAGTAACTATTGTCGGCGCTAAAAGAAGTGTCAATTCTGATGGGAAGAATCGAGGCTCTGTCGATGAGGTTATTGTCAGAAATTACAAGTAGAAATTTGTTAACATATTTTTTTTCATAGAATAAGCTCCGTTAATCTCTGATTTGGAAGCCTGTTATCCTAGAATCCAATTCTACAAGCTCAGGTCTAATGAACATCAAATATTGGCTATCTGTACCTGCAGAGGCTCCTTTATTTGTGATTCTACTAGTGATTATTCTCACGCAAGTTAAAACCATATGGTCAAATATGATAAAATTATGATTGTATTAAATCAGTTTTTGATATCCTAATATTGCGTAAAGGTGTTTTATATGACCCAGGATAGACAGCAGCGTATTATTGAATACCTTAAGAATCATAATATTGCAACCGTAGATGATTTAGTAAAGGTTACCGGAGCTTCTGCTGCAACAATTCGACGAGATTTAATCAAATTAAATAAAGATGGAACTGTATATAGAGTTCATGGTTCTGTCACTCTGAATACTTCTATTCGCCAGCTTACAACCAGTGAAAAGCTTGGTCTTCATCATGAAGCTAAATTAAGAATTGCGGCTGAAGCAGTTAAACTGGTAAACAGCGGTAACAGCCTGATATTAGATGCTGGTACCACAACAATTGAGCTTGCTAGAAATCTTTCTTCAATCCCTGTAAAGGTGATTACTTCTGACTTGAATATAGGTCTACTGCTATCAGGTAATCAGAATGTGTCTGTTGTTATTACTGGAGGCGAGCTTGATTCAAGCAGTCAGTCATGTATAGGAGAAATTGCACGTAACCTTCTGCGTAAGATCCATCCTGATTATGCCTTTATCAGTTGCAATGCTTGGGATCTGAAATATGGTATTACCGCGCCTACCTCCGAGAAGGCTAATTTCAAAAGAGAGCTGATCAATACCGGAGCTTGCATTGTACTGCTTGCTGACAGCAGTAAATACGGAAAGAGTCAGCTTTTTACCGCATCTGATATCAGAGATATAGACGTGATAATTACAGATAAGAATCTGCCTGAAGATGTTGCAGAGCAGATTAGAACTCTTGGTATTAAGCTTATTCTCGTTTAATTATATTCATCTTATTTGCTTAAGTTATTGACAGTCTCCAAACAGTTATTGGTTGGCTGTGGCACTGATAAAGAGAGAAGTTTATAAAACATAGCCACCACGATAATAATAACTGTGGTAACAATTTTCCGAGTTATTATTTATCTTTCAATAAAAACTCCTACATTATTTTGTAAAATAAGCAGAGTATAAGGAGTTATTTCTAATATGCATAGCCCAAACAATTTCCCAAATCTCAAACCCTTTGTTAAGTGGGTTGGAGGAAAAACTACCAGTATTCCCAGTCTTCTAGAGTATATACCTGAGCACATCTCAACTTACGTTGAGCCTTTCGTGGGGTCAGGTGCTGTATTAATGGCTCTGAATTTTGATAAGGCTATTATCAATGATTCCAATTCAGAACTAATCAATGCCTACAATGTCATTAAATCAAATCTTGGTGAACTGGAAGTTTACCTGTCTACTCTAATCTATGACAGAAAGCTTTATGATGAAATCAGATCCTGGGATAGAGAGCCTGATTTTGATAAAAGATCTGCTGTGGAGAGGGCTGCCAGATTCATTTTTCTTATGAAAACCTGCTATAACGGGCTGTATCGCGTTTCAAAGAAAAACTTCTTTAATACCCCATTTGGCAATTACAAGAATCCAACCATATGTGATACTCAGACACTTGAGGCCTGTTCGTCATTCTTTAATCATAAAGATATCAGAATGCTGTGTCAGGACTATCAGTCATTACTTGATGTAATTCCTGAGGATTCCTTTGTTTATCTAGATCCTCCTTATTTTCCTGTTTCAAAGACAGCCAATTTCACTCAGTATCAGTCCGGTAATTTTAAACAGGATGAACATCAGAGATTGTATGAGTTCTGTATGGAACTCCACAGAAGGGGAATTAAATTCCTGCAGTCTAACTCAGATGTACCTCATATAAGAGAACTATACAGGGATTTTAACATCAATACTGTTGCAGTTAGCCGAAGAATCAATTCAAATACTTCGAAGAGAAATGCTGTAAACGAACTTATCATTACCAACTATGATAAGGAATCACTGGAACTATTAAAGATAGGGTAGGGTAATTTTATTATATTCAAATCAGGGCTTTCCACAGATTCACGGATGAACCAATAAAAATATAAAACTACTATAAATCAAAGGGAAAGAAATGGTAAAATAGACGCGCGGTCTAACCGTGTAGGTGGCTCTAGCCTGTTAGAGTCACTGCAATGGCTCTAACAGTTGCTATTGCCTTAGATTAACTAATCTAGGAGATTCTATGAAAATCCTAATTGTTATCGTGGTTGTAGCTTTGTTACTGTTCTTTAGCACTGCAGTGTACTAGCTAGACCACTAAGAGGGGCGGGAAGAAAACTCCGACCTTCGTCTTTATTATAGATCAAAAAATATCTGATTAGTATTTTATTCAGTTATAGAATTTATCTATTTCTTAAACAGTTAATCAGAATTAGTCATTATAAATTATGTTGGCTCGAAAACCACGGTTTTAACCGTGTGGATGAGAGCCCGTTAATATATTAAAAGTAAAATTGCAAAATAAAAAGTTGCCAACTTTGTCAGTTGCAATAATAGC